>JBAQYC010000061.1:0-5883 GCA_049299835.1 Candidatus Cryosericum sp.
ACTCCTGTGGCATCTCTCTATGGACGGGCCAGCCCCTGGACGGTGCGCACTTCGGTCGTCCCCACCGTGGCAGCCATGTCGCCGCTGATCTCAAGCCCGCCGTTGCGGCCACGACCCTCGAACAGCAGCGTATCACCACCTGCGTGACGTTCGAGCAGGCGCACCTGGACCACCGCATTCAGTTCCTCGACCAGCATCTTCACCAGGGCTCCCGTTCGTGGTGCAAACACCTGTCCCATGCCACTTCCTCCCCCGCTCCAGACTTCCAGCACCTGTGTGCCGCTGACGACCGTGAACTCGGCATGCCGATCGTCGCACTGGTAATGTGCCAACCGGGCTCCGTTCCACGTCGTCCAACGGTAGAAGAAACCCTGAAAGAGGAACCCCACGATAAATTCCCGGATGATTCCGCCGGCGAGCGGGATATCTGCGATCGAAGCGGTCAGACAGACATGATCCTCGTCAAAATGGTTGGACTGTGTCCATACCCAGGCATGAGGAAATGCGCTGCCCCAGTCACGCTCCATGTAGCCCTTTCCCTCGGTGAAGTCCACGTCGTCGCCATCAAACGACAGTTTCCCGGTGATACGCGGATCGATGCTGGTGACAGCGTGATACCCCTCCAGAAACGGGAGAAAGGCCAGCGGCCCCATAGCTCCCGGCGCCCACGGCTGGATCGGCCATCCCTCCACAGGGGTGAAATGCAGATCCCCCGTCAGGCGCAGGTCAGGAGCGTCGATGTCCAGATGCAGGGAAGAGAGGCTGAACCGGCTGTGCCCGCAGACGATATCAAATCTCTCGCGCGATGCCCAGAACTGTTCGAAGGGATACCGGTGCATCGTCGCGCGTCCCGTCCGGCCATCCAGGATCTGGATGAAGCAGAATTGCTTTGCAGGATCCCGATCCGTCCAGACGCCGGGAATGACGGCGCGGACAAACCTTTCCTGCGGGTCGACGATCTTGAAGTACCACCCGTCGAATGCGGTCGCCCGCCGACCCCGTCCATGGAACATCTCAGGATGCCAGACAATGCCGGGATGTGTCACGTGGACGATTCACCACAGGTGCAAAACGGTCTGACTGTACGTGCGAACGCTTTGTACGTGTTCATCTGTGTCATGGCATCAGTATGGCGACCGGATTCCTTCATGCAAGCATTCACTGTGCAGCCTATTTGTTGTTGTCAATTTGCAGCATTGACTTTGTGACATATGACCGCAAACTGATTATGCTGAATCTTACTGGATGTTGATGTGTGATGGTTTCTGAGATTGTGAGACGAAGAACACAAGAAAACGGGAGGAATACGTGAGAGTCATTGTCGTTGGTGGAAATGCTGGGGGAGCATCAGCCGCAGCGCGCCTTCGCCGTCTCGACGAGAAGGCGGAGATTGTCGTCTATGAAAAAGGGGAATACATCAGCTTCGCAAATTGCGGGCTTCCGTATCACATAGGCGGCGTCATCACGGATCGCAGCCAGCTGCTGGTCCAGACAGCCGCATCGATGAAGGAACGGTTCAACGTTGAATTCCTGACACGCCATGAAGTGATCGGCATCGATCGCGAGATGCACACGGTCACGGTCACTGATCTCGCAACGGGCACCGTCACGACCGACCATTACGACAAGCTGATCCTGAGTCCCGGCGGCTCGCCGCTGCGTCCGCCCATCCCCGGCATCGAGAGTGAGGGGATCTATACGCTGTGGACGATCCCCGACATGGACCGCATCGTCCAGGCAGTCCATGCCGGCGCGAAGAAGGCGGTCGTCGTCGGAGGCGGCTTCATCGGCGTCGAAGTGGCGGAGAACCTGAGGGAGCAGAAGCTTGATGTTGCATTAGTCGAGATGCTGCCACAGGTGCTGGCATTCCTCGACCTGGACATCGCTGCCTACGCCCATCAGGAACTGCAGACACATGGTGTCGAGATGCACCTGGACGACGGCGTCCAGTCGTTCGCCAGGGACGCCGATGGCACACTGACCGTCACATTGGCCAGTGGAACACAGCTTCCGGCGGACATGGTCGTCCTGGCCATCGGTGTGCGCCCCAACACGCAGCTAGCCCAGAGCGCCGGACTCACGATCGGTACCTCTCACGGCATCCTGGTGGACGAGCATCTGCGTACGAACGACCCTGACATCTACGCCATCGGCGACGCCATCGAGGTCGAGCATTTCGTCACGAAGACCAGGACACTTATCCCTCTGGCGGGACCGGCCAACCGCCAGGCGCGCATCGCCGCTGACAACATCGCAGGCATGGACGACACCTATACTGGCACACAGGGCACGTCGATCGTCAAAGTCTTTGATCTGGCGGCAGGCGCAACCGGCGCTAACTCGGCACTCCTGACAAAACTGGGCATTCCTTTCCGGTCTGTCACGATCCATCCAGGTTCCCACGCCGGATACTACCCCGGCAGCACACCAGTCCATCTAAAACTGCTCTACAGCCCTGAAGGCAAGCTGCTGGGAGCTCAAGCCGCTGGTTACGACGGTGTCGACAAGCGTATCGACGTCCTCGCGACGGCGATCCGCCTCGGCGCGACGGTCGATGCCCTGACCGACCTCGAACTTGCCTACGCCCCTCCCTACGGCAGTGCCAAGGACCCAGTCAACATGCTTGGTTTTGTGGCGCAGAACGACCAGCAGGGACAGGCACCCGCGGTGACTCCTGATCACCTGAACGAGGAACTTGCAAAGGGAGCTGTCCTCCTGGATGTCCGGCAGCCTGAGGAGACGGATTGTGGCATCTTACCGGGCGCACTGAGCATCCCGCTGCCTGAACTGCGTGACCGGCTGGCTGAGTTGCCCGCGGGGAAGAAGATCATCCTCACCTACTGCAAGGTCGGACTACGCGGCTATGTGGCGCAGCGCATCCTGGCCCAGAACGGGTTCCAGGTCGCCAACCTGACCGGCGGCTACACAAGCTGGGAGGCTTCTGCAACAAAAGGCATCGAAGAACAACCTGAGCGACCGGAGCGCGAGGCCGACGACCAGCAGATGTGCACGAGCGAGCCCTGCGCCGCGAAGGCGGCGCTGCTGACACCCGCCGCCGCTTCCATCAAGACCGTTGAGATCGACGCCTGTGGACTGCAGTGCCCGGGGCCGCTGCTCAAACTGAAAGAAGCCCTGGCACAGACTGGACCTGGTGATCTCATCAAGGTGACGGCATCCGATCCCGGATTCTACCCCGATGTCGCAGCATTCGCGCAGGCTCAGGGACTCGAACTCGTGGACCGGCAGCGCGGCAAGCTGGTCACGGCGACGCTGCGGAGACCTGCTCAGACAGCGGTCCCGGCAGCGGGATTCACTGTCATCCCCGGCAAGAGCGACGATCACGCCACACTCATCCTGTTCAGCAATGATCTGGACAAGGTCATTGCAGCATTTATCATCGCCAACGGAGCCCAGGCCATGGGCAAGAAGGTCAGCATCTTCTTCACCTTCTGGGGCCTCAACGTCCTGCGCAAGGACGAGAACGTGCGCATCAAGAAGACGTTCATCGAGACGATGTTTGGCAAGATGATGCCGCGTGGCGCCACCCACCTCACCCTGAGCAAGATGCACATGATGGGTATGGGCACGGGCATGATCCTCGGCCTCATGAAGAAGTACAACGTGACGCCGGTGGAAGCCATGATGAGGTCCATGCTGGACGGTGGCGGAAAGTTCATCGCCTGCACGATGTCCATGAACCTGATGGGCATCCGGCGCGAAGAGCTCATCGACGGCATCGAAGAGGGCGGCGTGGCGACCATGCTCGGCGACGCCGATCAGGGGCACATCAACTTCTTCATCTAGTCGCTGTCAGATGAATGCACAAACCCCCGCCGGTCATGACCGGCGGGGGTTTGACACACCACTGTCGCACGGACTGGGCTGGCGGATGCGCAGTGGCTAGAAGATGTCCGCCTGAAAGAGATCGATAGAAGGAAGAGAGATGCCCCCATTCGCATTCTGAAGAGGAAGAGAGGAGCCCTCCTTCCCTTTGGCATCGAAGACTGTCACTGACGTTTTGTCCGCCCTGAGACTTCCAAGTACTGTCCCGGACGCGTCCACTGCATAGTAGATGCTGTTCCAGTCTGCGTCAGGAAATTCAATGATCAATCCATTGCCATAGCTTGCCAGCTGAGCCGGGACTGCATATACAGCATCAGCAGGGGTTCCGGAATAGAGCTTGCCCACAAGTACATTGAGCTTCTCGGGAACCGTTATCGAGGGTGAAGCTGCTGCCGTGTCAATACAACCGATTCCGCTTTGGCCATGAGTGAAGTAGAGAAGAGACTCGACGCGTGCAAAACTCGGGAGCAGGTCCGAGAAGATGTTGCCCCCAAACGCAGACAGTTCGCCGCAATCTACCCATGATCCGACTCCACTGGTCATGCGAAGAAGCCAAATGGAATCAGGCTTGTTGATGGGTGCGTTAGCGGGAGATGCTTCGACGAAGACGAACCCCTTCTCTGTGCTCCCACTTCCATACAAGATTTCCATCTGTGCCAGGCCCGAAGGGACGGCGGCGGTCAATGTAAGAGTCTTCGGGGCAGGAACAGCGGTTTGCAGAATACTCTTCTCTGTCACGGTCATGATGGTCCCGTCCAGCGTCTTCTGAGAAGAAGCTCTCAGGATCTCGCCCTGGGTAGAGAGGATACTCTCGCTTTCGGCCGCATACCACCGGACGAATGGCTGACCGACCGGCGCACCCATACCGTATTGATACTGCATTCCCACGGGAGGAGTGTAGATATCGATGTCATTCTCTGATGTTGTTGTCATGAGTGGCAGCGTGTCCTTGACTCCCCACTGCTGGACGACGCAGATGGGCGTAGCAGGCGAAGAAGCCAACCAGTGCAGCTTGGCATCACCATCTGGATTGTCTGCATGCAAGACAGTCGTTCCGGAACTCTGCAAGGTGTTCTGACCAACGTTCCACGTCAGTGGAACAGCATCGTACGCAGACGATGTCACGTTAGTTTTCATAAGCATGCTGACTCTTCGTTCGTCTGCGGGAACCGCCTTAGGTGCACAACCTGCCGCCAGAACAACAGCGAGCAGGATGCTCACAAGTGTTGTGATCCTTGAACGGGAGACTGGTATTGTAGTGTTCATGATATGCTCCTCCAGCATGTACTTTCAACAAGATCGGTGGACAGGGAATCGATCACCAGCGCCGTCAGCGTACCGCATCCGTAATGCTTGCACTGGAGATGTGGGCACCTCGTGTCGTCAGTCCGCGATTCACTCCCCTTGCGTGTCTCCGATGACGAACTCGGTGACGCGAAAGCCAGAACCCACAGGAATCAGGTGGACAATCGTCACCAGCTCGTTGCGCAAGTACCCTGATGCTATGAAGACAACATTGACATCCCTGGCTCCCTGTACCGGTGGTACCACATACTTCGGAGCCAGCAGATCACACAAACCATCCAACTGAATCCTTCCCTGGTACGCATCACGATACGTAACGGAATCAACCTTGCTCGGATCTGCAGCTTCATCAAGACGTTTCATAGCTGCACCATAGCGTTTCATGATCTTCGTGTACTCCGGTGTCTTCTTGATGGTAGGCATAATGGCTGCGAACGCCTCATCCCGGGAAATACGGAAGCCCTGAGCGTCCACATACTCTTGAACTCCGCTGAAAGAGAAATTGTCAGCTACGCCAACCTGAAAGCGTGACAAGGTACCTGAGTCAGCTGCTGCAACAATCCGCGCCCGCCAACTGCGCAACTCCTTCTCCCGGATCGGGAACGCGAAGCAGGATGCGGCGGCAGTGTAGTTCTCGTCAATCAATGCAGAGATGAACTCTTTCACGAACAACTGGTCGGACGCTAGCTCAGGGTTGGCTTTTGGTGCGCAACCCACCACAAGAACGAGTACAAG
>JBAQYC010000062.1:0-2245 GCA_049299835.1 Candidatus Cryosericum sp.
GGCATCCACCATGGGGGCCTGGCCGAGGATCACTTCGCCAGTCGTGCCATTGATAGTTATGATGTCGCCTTCGTGGACGGTCACTCCATTTGCGACAAATGTCTTGTCGGTGCTGTTGAGTTTGATCTGGTCGGCACCGACCACGCAGGGTTTGCCGAGGCCGCGCGCCACAAGCGCTGCATGAGCCGAGGCACCGCCACGTGTCGTGAGTGTCGCCTGAGCTTTGGAAATGCCATCGATGTCCTCAGGAGACGTGTCCTGACGAACAAGCACAACCTTCTCTCCAGCTTCTCCCAACTCAGCGGCTTTCTTTGATTCGAAGATGACCTTTCCATAGCCGGCACCTGGGGAAGCGGGGATTGCCCTGGCAATGACCTGGACCTTGGCCTGTGGGTCCACCTGCGGATGCAGCAAGGTATCGAGCTGATCAGGAGTAACCCGCATCACAGCCTCTTCCTTCGACAGGAGACCTTCGACGACCATGTCGACTGCAACCTTGACGGCTGCAACAGGGCTCCGCTTGGCATTGCGGGTCTGCAGCATGAAGAGTTTTCCACGTTCGACCGTGAACTCCATGTCCTGCATGTCACGATAGTGCTTCTCGAGAAGAAGAGATACATCGACAAGGCGCTGATATGTTTCAGGCATCTCTGTTTCCATGTCGTCGATGTTCTTTGGCGTGCGAATGCCGGCAACGACGTCCTCACCCTGAGCGTTAACGAGATACTCACCCGAGAAGCGCTTGGCTCCAGTGGAGTTGTCCCGGGTGAAGCAGACGCCCGTTGCCGAATCGCTGCCCATGTTGCCGAAGACCATCGATTGAACCGTGACTGCCGTGCCGATAAGCCCGCTGATCTTCTCGATCTTCCGATAGGTGATGGCCCGTTCGGTATTCCATGAACGGAAAACGGCGCCCACTGCGCCGAGCAGCTGATCCATCGGGTCTTGCGGGAATGGTTTGCCGGTCTTCTCCTGGACAAGCGCAAAGTACTTCTGGACAAGGGCTTTCAGGCTGTCCACGGACAGGTCCGTATCCAGCGTGACTCCCTGGAGCTGCTTCTGCTCTGCAAGGATGGTCTCGAAGTCGTTGTGTTCGATACCCAGGACGACGTTGCCATACATCTGCGTGAATCTGCGGTACGAGTCCCAGGCAAAACGCGGGTTCCCGGTCAGTGCTGCAAGTCCTTCGACGGTCTCGATGTTGAGTCCAAGGTTGAGGATCGTATCCATCATGCCGGGCATCGAGACAGCGGCACCCGAGCGGACGGAAACGAGCAAAGGGTTCTGCCCTGAGCCGAACTTCTTGCCCAGCTTGCCTTCCAGTCTGGCAAGATGCTCTCGGATCTCACTCCTCAGAGCCTCAGGGATGTCGCCAGCCTTGAGATACTCTGGACACATCTCCGTCGAAATCGTGAAACCGGGAGGTACGGGGAGTCCGATCTTTGTCATCTCTGCAAGGCCCGCCCCCTTTCCTCCGAGGATAGTCTTCATCTCCTTGCTGCCTTCTTCGAAATCGTAGACGAACTTGTGCTGATCCATGGTTCCTCCTGTCAGGCCTAGGTTAGCTTGGAATAGTCGCAAACAAGCCCAAGTATATACTTGAGGTAGCACAAAAGCAATAAACGTGCGCTTCGCACGCGTTCGTCAGGAGCCATGACGAGGATACGGTCGAAGAATGCAGTGACGGGGGCGGCGAGTTCTTCACATGTGCGGATAGCCTCCGAATACATCCGTTCTGCCAGAAACTGGAGAATGCGTGGACCCGCCGCCTCAGCTGACTGTCTGAGCACGAGTTCCTCAGGGTCCGTCAGAACCAGGTCTGCAGGCAGGTTCATTACAGCGGGAAGACCCCTGGTGATGTTCTGTATTCTGCGATGGCTGTCTGCGAGGGTCATCAAAGCTGGGTCGTTCACGGCTTCATGCAGGGCTTGCATGCGTTCGGCAACAGAACCAAGCTCGACGAATGGCAGGGATTCTAGTGGAGCGTATTCCCTGGTCAGCTGTTTCTCCTTGAAGTATTGGGTCACTCGTCCCTTGAGATAGTCCACGACCCTCTGTTGCAGGTCTTCAGGGTGTGGAAGAGATCCAGCTGCCTGATACGCCTCGACCGTCTTCTGTACGAGAGTCTCCAAGTCCACAGATTCACGTGACTCGACGATTGTGCGGATGATGCCGTTGCCGGCACGCCGGAGGCCGTAGGGGTCTTCCGAACCGGAAGGGTTGAAGCCGGTGCCAAGGATACCTG
>JBAQYC010000063.1:0-3104 GCA_049299835.1 Candidatus Cryosericum sp.
TCCTCGTGCCGGTCCTTGACCTCGAACCCAGGTACAGCATCGGCGGAGCAGCCATGGTGCGATGGATCGACGACTGGGCCGACATCGTGCGTGCAGCAAAAGGTGTCAACCCGATCATCTACTGCAGCGCCTCGGTCGCTGCCAATCTCCACAAAGCAGACCCCACGATTGACGGGCGCTATCGTCTGTGGATCGCGGGATATACGCCTTCGGCGCAGCCAAACACGGGCGGGTGGGACAACTGGGCATTCTGGCAGTACAGTGACAGCGGGACCGTTCCTGGTGTCGAAGGGCACCGTGTGGATCTGAACTGGTTCAACGGCAATGAGCAGAGTCTGGCGCAATACGTCATTGGCGGTGTCGCCTCAGTATCGTACACACTCCTTTCTGCGGTCATGGGCAGCGGTCTGTTGAGCGTGGAACCACAGAAGACATCATATCCGGCAGGGAGTACAGTGACCTTCACGGCAAGGCCGGCGGCGGGATGGGAGTTCACGGGGTGGAGCGGCAGTGCCTCGAGCACAGTCAATCCGTTGGCACTCACCATGGACGAGAACAAGTCCATCCTGGCGACGTTCGTGAAGTCTGTTGATCCAAACCAGCATATCATCACGCTTTCTGTAGGTAGTCTGGTCGCGCGTCTGGACGGCCAGTCCGTAACACTCGACACCCCTCCCGTCATCGTGAGTGGCCGCACCCTGGTGCCCTTGAGACCCATCATCGAAGGTCTGGGCGGTGCGGTTACCTGGGTGCCCGAAACGCGCAGCGTCGAAGTACAGTTCAACGGCACGACGCTCCTGCTCCAGATCGGCAATCGGACTGCCGTCGTGAACGGCGATGCGGTCATGCTGGATGTTCCGGCGGCCATCATGAACGGCAGGACCATGCTGCCCGTGCGCTTCGTCAGTGAACACCTTGGTGCGGACGTCCAGTGGGAGGAGCTCACAAAGACCGTTACCATCACAGTCACCAGCATAACAGTCTCAGGAGCGACGCCGGCCCTGCAGTAAGCGGTCGTCTTGGCTCCAGGCAGTCAGTCAGCCTCGAGAACTTCTCCTGCTACTGCCTCTGATACGTTCCCATCAGCTGACCCTGGGACAGGATGTGTCCCTGCATCACGCTATCCAGCTGTGACCGTGATGCCGATGCGTCGATGGTCAGCATGATGTCCAGGGCGTACAGCCGGAAGTAGTAATGATGGGCGTTTCCTTTGGGGGGCATTGGTCCATTATAGCCGCTGCGACCGGAACTCGTGACTCCCTGGATGGAACCGTCCTCAAGCGTCTCGTCTGAGGAGACCCCCTCCGGGAGGCTCGTCGTGGACGGAGGAATGTTCCACATGGTCCAGTGGACCCAGGTGCCGCCGGGGGCGTCCGGGTCATCACAGACCAGCGCATAGCTCCTGAGGTCTGCCGGGGCTCCACTCCACGCAAGATCAGGAGAGATGTTCATGCCTTGCCCGGTGAATTTGGCGGGGATAGGCTTGCCAGCCGAAAATGCAGTACTCGTGACCATGATTCCCATAGTTGCCTCCTGTATATCCGTCGACGGTGCACGACATCCTGCACTCCATGCAGACAGGATGACAAGTGTCCACGTCAGAATCTGCCTCGATATCCGTTTCACTGATCGTCCACCTCATATGCTGCAGCTGCCGAGTCCAGAGCTTCTACCTGTCAGTATATGTCGCACCCTAAGCAGGGCAACGCCCAGCAAAAAGGCCCCGGCGGACGTCCGCCGGGGCCTCATTCCTATCGATCGTGTACTACTGCTGTCTGGGTTACGGCGCCAGCTTGACGGTAACGACCACGGTCACCTTGCGAGCAGCCGGGGTAGTTCCATCTGAGAGCAGTCCGTCGACCGGG
Organism: Candidatus Cryosericum sp.; assembly: GCA_049299835.1. Taxonomy (GTDB): domain Bacteria; phylum Caldisericota; class Caldisericia; order Cryosericales; family Cryosericaceae; genus Cryosericum. Next base: position 1,866 of record JBAQYC010000063.1, read on the forward strand.
ACGATGGCAGTCAGGATGTCTCCCACCTTGCGGACTGTGACGGGTGATGTACCGTCAGAGAAGAGCGGGATGGTCTTCGACTTGAGGACGATGGTGCGGTTGAGCCGGTTCGCGCTCTCGACTGTGTGTGGAGTCGAAGCCTCGAGAATATAGAGGTACGCCCAATGGTTGGCAGGGACATCCGGCCAGCGGACGTTTCCGCTCAGCCCCGTGACCTGCGAAGAGGCAGCGATCTCACGGCCGAGTCCGCGGTCGGCGATTGCGGTGAATTCCGAACGAAGGATATGAGCGTCCGGCCTGTAGGTACCATCCGGATACCCGGTAATGAGTCCGTACTTCTGCATGGACTCGATGTAGCCAAGTGCCCAGTGGGTTGCAGGCACGTCGCTGAAGGAAGATGACAGAAGGTTGTTGAATGGCTCGACCTTCAGCATCCGCAGAAGAACGGCGGCTGCCTCGGCGCGGGTGATGAAGGCGTCCGGTCTGAACGTTCCTGAGACGTCGCCCTCCATGATGCCTTCGTCAATCATGATCTGGATATATCCTGCTGCCCAATGCGTCGCAGGGACGTCCGGGAAGGAAGGAGTGGCGCTGGACCAGCCGAGTCCGAGAGCGCGGGACAGTGACGTGGCGACTTCCGCCCTGGAGACGTTGCGTTCTGGCTTGAACATGCCGTCTGGATAGCCGACGAAGAACGTATGGTGGTAGACTTCGTCGGACACGCTGCTGTCGATGGCAGTCAGTGTCTGGGAGACGGAGCCCGTCTTGCCGGTGGAATCGGTGACCGTGACGCCGACGGTGTAGGTGCCTGCGGCAGCATACAGGTGACGAACGACCAGCCGGCGGTCTGTCGATGTGCCCGTGACTGCAGCGGTCCCGTCACCGAAGTTGACAGACCAGGTAAACGGAGCCGTGCCGTCGGTCCAGCCTTCATCGACCACGATCTCGCTTGTGTGGAAGATCTGGAGAGGAAGAGCAAGAGGATTGAGATTCAATCCCACTGGTGGCGTGACCGCGTTCACGGATGCGCTCGCCGTGTTGTTGGCGGGAGTTCCATCGGCCTGTTCACCCGTGATAGTGGCAGTATTTGTGATCGCTCCTGCTTGTGTGACAGTGGCGGTGATGCTTACCATGGCGCTTGCAGCGTTTGCCAGCGTGCCGGCTGCCCATACGTGAGTTGTGCTATTGTACGCGCCGGTTGGCGTGGACGACACGTAGGTGAGACCAGTTGGCAGAGTG
>JBAQYC010000064.1:0-2388 GCA_049299835.1 Candidatus Cryosericum sp.
CGTTTGTCGATCAGGCGAGGGTCGATCATGTTGAACAGCTCGAACAGAACCTCACAGCATGAACTGGCTGAACCGTCTATGGCGAACACTTCGCCAAAGCCTCCATTTGTATCGTGATGGTCGATCATGAGGCGCTCGGCCCCGGAGAGAAACAAGGGCTTCCACTCGCCCAGGCGATCGACGTCAGCTGCATCCGCGCTCAAGCACGTCACGTGTGCAGCACCGACGTGAACCGCAGCTTGAGCGGCAGACATGGTATTCAGCAGTTCATCTGTACCCAGAAACCGGTATACGCTCTGGATCCTGCCTGGGACATACGCATGGACGCTCTTGCCCATGGCTTGCAGGTACAGCATGAGCGCTACCATGGAACCGAGAGCATCTCCATCGGCGAATTCGTGGGTGAAAAGGAAGACATCACCCGCGCCACGAATCCTCGATGCAATGACGTCGAGACCTGCTCCCCTCATGAATCCGCGGGATCCTTCTTCTCGTTCTTTTCGAGTTCGGTGAGCAGTTCGACGACCTGTGTGCCCTTAACGAACCCTTGATCGAAGTGAAACGAAAGCAGGGGTGTGAAGCGCATCGAGACATCGGCGGCCAGCCTCTGCTGGAACTTGCCCGATGCCCTCGACAGTGCTGCCATGAGAGCCTTCTGATGACTCTCGTCGTTCGACAGGCTCGAAACGAAGACCTTCGCCAGCCGCGTATCGTTTGACAGCTCAATGTGAGTCACGGTCAAGAGTCGCAGGTCAGGGTCGTCCATCATGACCAGCTGACCTTCCACACTGCGCCGTATGAACGCTTCAAGCCGAAGTCTACGGATATCTTTCATGCATGCCTCACTTTGTGCTCACCGCACAGATGCGGGGAACCCATTTACATTGATTCTGGGAGAGTGACGCCAAGAACATGGGCATACGCCCGCAGGAGACGCTGTGAGACCAGTACAAGAACCATCCGGGCCCGGGCCAGACCTGCGTCTTCCTGGATGACCTTTTCTTTCTGATAGAATGCATTGACCGATTTGGCAAGCTCGCTCGCAAGATACAGGATGCGATGGGGCTGCCGTGACCTTGCAGCATCGTCGACTTCATCCTGCGCTTTCAGCAGGCACTTCAGCAATTCACGGTCCTCAGGAGTCGAAAGGAGCGACACGTCGGCCGGGGTTGCCTCCATGGGAACGACGGCTCCGATACCCAGCGCCTGGCGTTCCACGCTGCACAGTCTGGCATGTGTATACTTGAGGTAGTATGCCGGGTTGTCAAGAGAATTTTCCTTGGCAACTTCAAGATCAAACTCCAGCTCAGAGTCAGCTGACGAAAGCAGGAAAAAGACACGCGCCTGATCCTTGCCCACCTCACGTACCAGGTCGGCCAGCTCGATGATCTCGCCCGTCTGCTTGGAGAGGACCACACGCTGTCCTCCGCGCAAGAAGTGCACGATCTGGTAGATGATGATCTCCAGGAAGCCGTCAGGAAGTCCGAGGCTCTTCATAAGGGCTTGCATTGGGGCAATGTGTCCTATGTGGTCTGCACCAAAGACGTCGATGCTCTTGACATATCCACGCTGGAATTTATTGAAGTGGTAAGCCGCGTCGGTGAGTGTATAGGTAGGTTCTCCGTCACGCCGTACAAGGACCCGGTCCTTGTCGTCGCCAAAATCGGTCGAGCGAAGCCAGACGGCATCATCCTTCTCATAGACGACACCTCGATCCCTGAACTGCTGAAGAACACGGTCATTCCATCCATTTTCGACCAGATAGCGCTCCGAGAACCAGGTGTCGAACGAGACACCCATTTCTTCGAGGGCTTGGCGAATCGATGCCAGCACAAGATCCGTCCCCTCCTTCTCTATGGCGCCAAGACATTGATCTGCAGTCAGAGCGCGCAACACCGCCCCTTTTCGCTCATAGATCGCCCGGGCAAGATCCGGGACATAAGCCCCTCGATACCCCTCAACGGGCATCGCATGTTCCAGTCCCATCATCGGAAAGAGGTAGTGTGCAATCGATTCCGTAAAGAGCTTCATTTTCGATCCGTAGTCGTTGACGTAGTACTCACGGTCCACATCATATCCCTGGGTCTCCAGAAGCGTGGCAAGAACCGAGCCGAGCGCCGCTCCGCGACCGTTGCCCACGTGCAGCGGACCGGTCGGGTTCGCACTGACGAACTCCACTTCGATCTTCTGGCCGTTCCCTTCTTTCTGGAGCAGCACAGTGGGGTTTTCATTGAGCACGCTGGTAAGCTGGTCGGCCACGAATGAATCCGACAACTGGATATTGATGTACCCGGGAGCGACCGCCTCCACGAGTCCAGCGCAGGCCATGCCGGCGACAGATGGCTGCAGCTCTTCTGCAATGGCGACGGGGGACTTATGCCGCGTCCT
>JBAQYC010000065.1:0-6772 GCA_049299835.1 Candidatus Cryosericum sp.
GCTGCGCTGCCCGGTCCCATACCTGCTCCCACCCGACAGGTGGGACGGTTCCAATGTAGACTGCCATAGTACTGCCTCCCATGACTCTGAACTGTAGTTCTTACGGTATTGTACCATTATTTCGGCCCGCGAACCAACAGCAGACCAAACCAGTCCTCTGGCCGCAGGCAGTATGCGGAGTGCGCAGATCTGACCCCGATCAGAAGGACACGGCTTCCAGCGGCAATGGAGGATAGACCTGCCCCATGACCGGCGGCATGCTGTTGAATTGTCAAGGATAGTAAATTGCAACGTATGTGAGGCAGGTACTGACGGATGAGCCCGTATCCTTCGTTGCGGGCAGGCTCAATGCTCATATACTGATGTTATGGAACAGGACAGGAAAAGACTTCACAAGGGCGGGGCGGTCGCAGTTGCCGTGTCAGGTGACGCCGCTGACTATGTCGACAGCTTTCGCAGACTGTATGATCCACATGTGACTCGCATATTGCCACACATCACGCTCGCCGTGGCGCCCGAACTGGATGTGGATGATTGGATGTCCGCACGTCCCAGGATCAAGGAGGCACTCTCCCGGGTGTCCCCATTCACCATCCATGTCGCGGAACTCGGCACGTTCATCGATGATCTTGTGCTCTGGATGCGGCCGACCGCGCCTCACGGCGAACTGCTCACAATGAGAAACATCATCCTGGGCTCATTCCCAGATGTAGTGTTCGACCGGGTAAACGACTACGTGCCCCACATCTCCATCGGGTTCTTCGCGGGTCGCCAGGCGTTGCTTCAGGCAATGGACGCCATCCGTCCGGAACTGGTCCCGTTCTCGTTCCGTGTGGCGTACGTCTCCTATCTCCAGGCCGACGAAGGCAACATCTGGCAGTGCATCGATACGGTAGAGCTTGGAGGGCTGACCACGGGAGTCACCTGCCCCGAAGGCTGAACACCCAAAAGACTGTCATCAAGGGGGAACCATGGGCATCTTCTATTGCGACACGTGCCACAAGAAGTTTGAGGCGGAGGGCGTCAAGACCGATTGGGTCGACAGGACGTACGGTCCTTGCACAAGGTGGACTGCCTCGTGCCCCGACTGTGGCGGGGAATGCCAACTGGCGAAGACCATCCACACACATGGCGATGGTGAGGACGGCTGCGACGGTGCCTCCTGTGGCTGCGGCGGAAGCTCCTGCAGTTGTGGAGGCTCTGGATGCTCTTCCTGCGGCGGGTGCTGATACGTTTCTCAATGGTCATCCCGGAGCTGCGGAAATCCAGTCCCTGACCATCCATGAGATCCTTATCGCCGGATTAGTCTGATCCGGCGCATGTACCATCCGACACATAATTACCAGCTGACCCCATACCAGCATCGCTAGCCGGTCCTGTGGATAGAGACCTGTGGAAAGCGGGTAGAAACTCGGGGAGATGGCGCGTGAGCCGCACAAAAGCGATGTCTGAGCTTGTGGATAACCTGTCAGCAGGTTGGCACGGTATGTTATCGGAAACCCACAGACGCTTTTTTGATGTATGGTTTCGGTTTCGTTGCAACTGATTGCAGGGTGTGGATAAGTCTTAATTGCAGATTGTGACAGGCGTCATCACAGTTGAGACGGGTTACTTGTCGTATGGCTCTCCCTTGAGAATGGAGAATGCCCGGTAGAGCTGTTCCAGAAGGATGACGCGTGCCAGCTCATGCGGCAGGGTCAGTTTCCCGAACGAAAGGATGCTCGTACCGGGCGACAGGGGGCGTACCCCGACGTTCTGTTCGATGTATGTCTGCAGAGCCGGGTTGAATCCTTCGGCGCCGCCAATGAAGAACGACAGCTTCCGTGTCCCCATGTTCATGAGGTCCTGCAGACGCTCGGACAATTCGCGTGACGTAATCTCCTGGCCGCGCGGGTCGAGAAGCACGCGGGCGCCGTCTTCAAACCGTGCGTAGTTGGCAAGCTGCCGCGAGGCGACGTCGATGACGCTCACCTCGCAGTAGTGCTCGAGGCGACGACAGTACTCGTCCTGAGCCATCTTGTTATAGGATTTCTTCAGGCCGCCGCCCTGGGCGCATATCATGATCTTCATGCGGTCAGTATAGTGGTCGCGGTGTCCCGGACAAGGACTGGATTCCCGCTTATGCGGAAACAAACGATACAGCTGTTCTATTGACTGGTGATGTGTCCCCTGCCGAGCCGTTTGGACTGATACAATCGGTCATCAGCCAGCTTGACGAGGTCCTCTGCGGAGGGATCACTGACATAGCTCGCAATACCGGCCGAGAAGGTGACGGGTCCGAGTGCAGTGGCGAACCCGGGGCACAGAACCGTATCCAGCCGACTCAGGAGTTCCTCGGCCTGCTGGATGGTCGTCTCAGGAAACAGGATCAGAAACTCATCTCCGCCGTAACGGTACATGAGGTCGGAGGCGCGGACGACCTTGCGGATGCAGGCCGCGAAGACCCGAAGCAGGCGGTCCCCTTCTTTGTGACCAAGGTGGTCGTTGACAGCCTTGAAGTTGTCGAGGTCGAGCATCGCCAGGCTCACATCATGATGGTACCGGGCCGCACGCTGCAACTCCCGTGGGACCATTTCGTCCATCATGCGGTGGTTGAAGAACCCGGTCAGTCCGTCACGCGTCGCCTGTTCATTCAGTTGCTTCGCCTTCTGCTGGTTGTCGATGAGAAGAGACAGCCCGGAGGTAAATGGCGAGAGCAGCCGGATGTCGGACTGCGCGAATGCCCCGACCTTGAGCGATTCGAGGTTGAGCACTCCGACACATCCTCCCTGGACGACGAGCGGGATGGCGAGTTCAGACCGGGCCGGCCACAAGCCCTCGACGAACTCCTTCGATGTCTTCGTATCACGGATGATGACAGGCTTGCGAGTTTGGAACGCACGCACCGTTACACCCTTTGACGACCGCGTGTCCAGTTCTGTGCCGATGCGCTGAACCTGATGCCCCCGGTTGGCCGTCAGGACCAGCACTTCGCGCCGCGCGTCGTAAAGCAGGATGTCGACATACGGGTTGCGCAGGATTCTGCCGATGAGCTGCAGGACCTGCCCGAGCATTTCGCCCATTTCCTGCTGCCGCATGCCCAGCATCGCCATCTCGTACAGGATCTTCTGCTGGCGACTGTGTGCCGCCAGTTCATGGGCTTCCTCGTACCGCAAAATGAGGAGCGCAATAGTCCTCGCTACTGGTTCGATGACGTCGATCATTGCCGGAGTAATGCGCTGCCTGAGCGTCTGGACGTTGACAATGGCGATGACGCGCCCTTGAAGGAGGATGGGGAAGCCGGCCCATGATGCGGTGGAGGAGACCGGTTCGCGCCAGTCTGCGTACGAGCTGAGGTCCTCGATGACCACAGACTTTTTCGTACGCACCACGTCCAGCAGATTCCTGGGCAGACCCTCACGACTGAAGCTGCGTTCTGCTCCACGAACAACGGATGAGAGGATATTCGCCCAGGCTTCAAACCGTAGCACTCCCTGTGGACCGATCCTCAGAAGACTCACGCTGCACGACGGGACGAGCTGTGCAATCGCCTCGACAGCGCGCTGCACCGCTTTCCGGTGCGAACGTTCCCGCAGGATAGTCTGCAATGTGTGCAGTTCAATAACGCTGGTGCCAGGTGCCGCGCTCATATCATCGGTATTCTACCAGCCTCGGAAGAGTTTTCCAGCCCAGTTCAACCCTCACGTTTCAGCCCGAAGTTGTCGATGAAGAACTGCATCTCTTCGGGAGGGATATGATGCAGGCCACCAATGGTGCTCGCATACACGATGGACATGCATGTCTGCTCAAGGAGTTCCATGCGGTTGTATGCTTCTTCCAGATCCACGCCGACGGTGATCGCGCCATGGTTTGCCATCAGCGCCGCATTGCAGCGCGCAAGTCCCTGAGCGACTTCCTGGGCCAACTCCATTGTCGACGGCGTCACGTACGGCAGGCATGGAACGCGACCCAGCACAATGGTCGCCTCTGGCAAAATGTCGTCTGGAAGATCGCGGTGTGCCAGCGCAAAACTAACAGCGAACGGGGGATGTGCGTGGATGACGGCATGGACATCCACGCGCAACTTGTAGATCTCGTAGTGCATCTTGCCTTCCGACGACGGCCTGCCGTTTCCCCGCAATTTGTTGCCTGCCATGTCCACGACGATCACGTCGTCTTCTGTCATGAACCCCTTGTTGATGCCCGCCGGCGTAATGGCGATCTCGTCGCCCAGCCGTATGCTCACGTTGCCACCTAGCGCCGCGTTCATGTTCCTCTCGTACAGCCGCTTCGCTATCTCGACCAGTTTCGCTGCCGTCTCCATCAATTCCTCCCGATATCTCCCCGGACAGCGAGCTCCTGCACCGCTTCTGATGCCGGGTTGTCTATCAATGAGTATACCATATACTTGGAAGGTAAGTAGGCATGTTGAGTGCGGAGGCGCTATGTACTCAATCATCGTTCATGGCGGTGTCGGGGCGGTGTCCCGCGACAAGGAAGAGGTCGTCGTTGCCGGGGTTCGCGGCGCCGTCGTTGCCGGAAGTGACGTTCTTGCGAGCGGTGGATCCTCGCTGGACGCGGTGGAAACTGCTATCAGGGTCCTGGAAGACAATCCACTGTTCAACTCCGGCACCGGATCGGTGCTGACCTTCGATGGAGAAGTCGAGATGGACGCAGCCGTGGCATACGGCCCTTCACTTGGATTTGGGGCCGTTGCGGGCATCAAGAACATCCAGCACCCCATCTCACTCGCACGCATGGTCATGGAGAAGACGGACCACGTGCTCCTTCAGGGTGCCGGCGCTCAGGAGTTCGCCCGCATGATGGGCGTCGCGTCCCATAATCCTGTCACCGAGGAACGGCGCATCCAGTGGAGGGAATACCGCGAGAAGTTCCTGCGTGGCGATGCCGGTGACTGGCCGAAGCTCAAGGCCCTCATGAAGGAACACCCGGAGTTCATGCATGGAACCGTCGGAGCCGTCGCCGTGGACGAAAAGGACGAGGTGACTGCAGGGACGTCGACGGGCGGCGTCTTCCTCAAACTGCTGGGACGCGTCGGCGACACACCCCTGCCCGGTGCAGGAACGTACGCCACGAAGTTCGGCGGAGCATCTTCGACCGGTCTGGGTGAGAGCATGATGCGCACACTCATCACCAAGACTGCCTGCGATTTCATGCGCATGGGGCTCGACGCGCAAGGCGCCGCTTCCGGCGCCGTGAACATGCTCAGCAACATGTTGGGGACCGAGGCGGGGATCATTGTCGTCGACAACCAGGGCGGCGTCGGTTTCGCCCAGAACACAGCACACATGGCCCATGCGTACTTCAAACAGGGAATGGCTGAACCTGTCGCGGGGCTGTAGTCCTAAGATATCCAGATCGCCAGGGGAGCTCATGCTCCCCTTTTTCTGGTTTCGGGACTGGGCTCTCGCATGTGCGAGAATGTTACACTTTGGGACGGTTCCGTTTCCTTTGAGACTGTTACACCTGCGTTGCAGTCGAACAGACTCGCATGTGCGGGAATACCAGACAAAACTGCTTGGCGGGCAGTTCTATCCCGCTACACTATGGATATTGTCGGCCCCAGGAGGAATGACCATGGAAACACCTGAAAACATGCTCGACATCAATACGTATGCCAAAGAAGCAGCGGAACACCGCCATTATCTGCACGCGCATCCGGAACCTTCGTTCGAGGAATACGAGACCCAGCGGTACATCATGGAGCGCCTGCGGGGCTTCGGTCTGGAACCCCATCCAATAGCAGAAACCGGCCTCACGGTGACTGTTGGCGGAACCAGTGGGGCGGCTGCAGGAAAGGTCCTCCTACTACGCGCAGACATCGACGCACTACGGCTGACGGAGGAAACCGGTCTGCCGTTTGCGTCTCAGAATCCAGGTGTGATGCATGCCTGCGGACACGACGGCCATACGGCCACGCTGCTTGCAGTCGCCCACTGGCTGGTTGATCATCGGGATCAGTTTGGCGGGACCGTCAAGCTGCTGTTCCAACCGGCAGAAGAGATCTCTCCCGGTGGCGCAGAGCCATGCGTCAAGGAGGGAATCCTCCAGAATCCTGATGTCACCTTTGTTTTTGGGATGCACCTGTGGAACGTGTTGGAGTTTGGCAAGATCGGTCTGCGCGCAGGGACTCTCATGGCGGAAGCCGACCGGTTCGAGCTTACGGTCACCGGCAAGGGCACCCACGCCGCATCACCACACCTCGGTGCGGACCCGGTCGTGGCCGCTGCCCAGATTGTCACCGCCCTTCAGACGATCGTCTCGCGCGAGACCAATCCCCTCGACTCGCGTGTTGTGACCATCGGCACCATTGATGGTGGCTCTGCATTCAACATCATCCCCCAAAGCGTCCGCATGACCGGCACCCTGCGCGCGCTGTCGCGTGAAGACGCCGAACTCGGCGCAGCCAGTCTGCGCCGCATCGTCAGTCATACCGCCGAAGCTCTCGGCACAACTGCTGCAATCGGCTACGACTTTGGATATCCCCCGGTCATCAACAGCCGCGAATCCGTCGCGTTCCTGTGCCCCATCCTCCAGCAGGCGGTCGGCGAAAACAACGTCGTTGAACCCGAGATCAGTATGGGTGGCGAGGACTTCGCCTATTACCTCCAGCTGGTGCCCGGGGCTTTCGTCTTCGTCGGGACGAAAAACGAGGCGAAGGGCCTCACCGCCCCGCACCACAATCCGAAGTTCACCTTCGACGAGGACATCTTCCCTGTCGCACTTTCGGTATTTGCAGCCGTCGTGAGGGGATATCTGTCGTGAAGCTCTC
>JBAQYC010000066.1:0-3487 GCA_049299835.1 Candidatus Cryosericum sp.
AACAATATCGAACGTCACCGGCGTGCTCCCGGTATTCTGCAGGGTCAGGACAAGCGATGCCTGCTCGCCACCGAAATCGAGCTCCGGAGGAAGGAAGAAGACCCCAGTCGGCATCGGCGCCACCTGCGGAACCACCTGTACGTCTGCGCAGGGATCACTTGCGCCATTGGCGTTGACGGCACTCACGGCGTACCAGTAGGGACTTCCACCAACAAGCATGGGACCGTCCGTCCAGGTCCGCGCATCGAATCCCTGATCACCAACGTTCAGCGTGGCAAGAAGCGTCGACGGATCCGCGTGACGGTCACGGTAGATGCGCCAGGCAGTAATCGGCGCAGTTCCAGGTTCGTCAGGAAGACTCCATGAGAGCGCAATGGACTCGATCCCGGCTACCGCCACGAGGCCGGTCGGAGCACCGGGGATCGGGTCGGGGACGGCCGGCTTGAGATAGATCGCGACCGACCAGCCTATCAGCCCGCTTTTCCACTCGATGCGCCACCAGGTGAAACTGCCTACGATAACCGGGCCCTCCAGTATAGCCCCGCGCGCGCCATCTTTCTCGACACCAACGACGGCTGCAGTACTATTGGCCGACGATCGCACGTTGAGACCGTCTCCACCCGTGCCGGTGACCTCGACTGCAGACCCGACTGTCAGTGTGTCGGCACGAGCAGAAAGGGGTATGGACATGAGAAAGACCGCCAGCAGCAGACAAAGCATGAAGACAGCCGGCCTGATGAACGCCATTCGTTTCTTCGCTTTGTGCCGGCCTGATGAACACACCATCTCGAAGATCGTGCCTCCCATACGGTGGAGTTGCCGGATGAAGTCCGCCAGCCCGTCGCCACCACCTGTGGCCATATTGTAGCAGAGTTCAGGTATCTGTTCGGCACAAGTCTTCACAGAACCCATCAGGACCAGCCCCGGCCGAGGACGGCGGACAACGGCTCCTCAAGTACGCCACAGTCTTGCACCATGCGGCCACGGTCCTACAATGCTTGTGTTGCAGTTCCTGCACGAACGGACGCGCGACGCAGGACAGGAGGTCAACGATGAACCTGATCATGTTCGACATGGACGGCACGCTCTTTCGGACGGAGACATCCTTCTTTCCTTCTGTACAGGAGTTTGCCGAGCGTCACGCCTTCCCGGTGCCTGACGAGGAGTTCCTGCGAAGCTTTATTGGCCAGAGCGGAAGCGAATGGCGAGCCTGGCTGGAACAGCTGCAATTGGGCATATCAACCCAGGAGCTGGTCTCTGAGTTTGACCTCCTGGAACAGGGCTATGTGAAGACACAGGGCGAGTTGTATCCCGGTGCCGCAGAGGTCCTCAGGACTCTGGCACGGGACGGGTGGAAACTCGGCGTATGCAGCAATGCCCCCGCGTGGTATCCCGAGGCGATCCTGACCAGGGCAGGCGTGTGTGACCTGTTCACCGTGATACGCGTCCCAAGCCGTCCTGATCAGTCGAAAACGATGATGTTGTGCGAAATATGGAATGAGTTTCATCCAGAACGGTGCGCCATGGCAGGTGACCGGGCAGGCGACATGCAGGCAGCGTACGCGGGAGGATACTTCGCCATAGGCGCTGCATATGGATGGGCCCCCGAGGAGCTGGAGCTCGCAGACGTCCGCATCCATGACATCTCTGAGATACCGGCGGCACTGGCCCTCCACTGGTTGCCAGCGGGCGAGCTCGAGATCGCGAAACCTTCTGTCTCCGTGGCACCTGCTCCCGCCTCACCCGTCCCCCAGGCGCCGGCCGTCACGCCAAAGGTTCAGGAGACCGTATCCGACGAGCAGGTAGTAGCGGTAGTCCTTCCTGAAGAGCAACCATCCGGGGTCGTGGCAGCCACAGAACCATTGGCTGAAACGCCTGCCGCCACACACGCTGCCGAACCGATGCCGCTGGAAGAGATCGCAGCATCTGCAATCGAGACACCGGCCGCCGTTACACGGGCCGAGCCGGCAACGCCCGCCCAGGCTCCAAATCGTGTCGTGGAACCCCTTCCTCCCATACAGCCTGTCCAGCCCCCGGCCCAGCCGTCCCCGGAGCCCATGTCGACAGCGCCTGTCATCGTGGCGTCTGTCGAACCTGCGGTCGCACCGTCTTGTCCTGCAGTTCCCCTGCACCCCACACCTCAGGTTGTCACCTCCCCTCCTGCTGAACCGACGGTTGCACCAAGGAAGTCATGGAACCCATTCCGCAGGCATGAAGACAAGCCTCGGTAGAAGGTCACCGGGTTCCTGGATGCCAACCCGGCATGCAACTTTGATCTTGCACTCTGTATCGGAGCGACACATGTCTTTGGCACCTACCGAGATACGCTTGAGCGACTGAGGGGCTGCGTACGACCCGGGGGTTGGCTGCTGGTTGCGGAATGCTACTGGAAGCAGTCCCCCGCACCGGAGTACTTGAGCTTCCTGGACTGTGAAGAATCCACCTATGACAGCCACGAGGGCAATATCCGAAACACCGAGCAACTCGGACTCATGCCCCTCCGGGCCAGTGACGATGACTGGGACGAGTACGAATGGCACTATCGGATGAACGTCGAGAACTTCGCTCAAGACAATCCCGACGATCCCGATCGCGACGCGATGCTGGAACGCATCCGCTCCTGGAGCCATGCCTATCTGGCGTGGGGCAGAGCAACACTCGGATTCGGCCTGTACCTGTTCAGAAACGGCTAGACAGGACACATCTCTTGCCAGAGTGACGCTGCTGCATATCATAGAGGGGCAGCTGGTATTTTTGTTCCACTCATGGAGGTCCTTCGAGTGCGCATGGCATAGTTCCGTCATACCGTAGCATCATCTCCGTCACGTGCCCTGCACAGTGGCGATCAACACGGAGGAACATATGCAGATCACCTGTACCGACCTTACCTTTTCCTATCCTGAACAAGCCATATCTGTCTTTGAAGGTGTCACCTTCTCGATCGCGGACGGTTCCCGCCTGGGCATCATCGGCCCCAACGGCAGCGGCAAGTCGACACTGCTCGGCCTCCTGACAGGCCGGCTGCAGCCGACCGCAGGCATCATCGGCAGGTCCAGGCCGACCCCCCGGATCGCGCTCATCGAAATCGAATCGGGCGACAGCCAGCAGGTCATGGCAAGCGCCCTGGCAACTCGCGATCCTCTCCTCGGCGCGGCGTGGAGCATCATGCAGTCGGATTCCGGTGCCGACAGCACAGGAGAAGCGGCCGTCGAGTTTGCGTCACAGGGTGGTTATGCGGCCCTGACTGAGGTCCAGCACGTCCTCGCCGGCGCCGGACTTCCTCAAGAGCTCTGGGGCCACACGGTTGCGTCACTGTCAGTCGGCGAGCGTCTGTGGCTGCGCGTCGCGGAAGCACTGATTGCAGACGCGGACCTCCTGATCCTTGACGAACCTACGTCACATCTCGATATCCAGAAGCGCGCGCAACTGGCCGCAATGCTGCAGGAACTCGACCAGCCGTATATCGTTGTGTCACACGACCGGCATT
>JBAQYC010000067.1:0-3267 GCA_049299835.1 Candidatus Cryosericum sp.
CCACCGGCCGGCGCAACGTATGAGCCAAACCAAAGGCTGCCACTCTTGTCTTCCAGCATGACACGAACCATGTCGTCTGCGAGGCCGTCCCGCTTGCGCAGCACAGTCCACCCGTCTGCCGTACGCATCGCCGCGCCGCTCCACGTTCCTGCCCACAAGTCTCCCGTCCGTGTCACGAGAACACAGTTGACGCGGTTGTCAGGCAAGCCTTCCTTTGTTGTGAACCAGGTCGCCCGTCCGCCCTTCCAGCGCACCAGTCCACGCTCGGAGGCAAACCAGAGTGCACCATCCGTGTCCCTGGCGATACCGCGCACGTAGGTCATTGGACGCCCAACATCGACGATCATGTTCACTCTGCGGGTCCGCGTATCGACGGCACACACGCCATCCACGCCGCCGCACCAGAGCGTATCGCCGTCCAGAAGCAGTGCAAACACATCTCCAGGCGGACGGAGGATGTCGATGCCGGGGATGGCTTGTGGTGGTGCTGGCACGACAGCGTCTCGTGAACCCGAACACCCCGCCGCCAGAAAAGACAGAATCACAAGAAGTGCTGTGACAGCTCTCCTCATGCCGATCCGCTCTCCACGAGCCGACCGTTCTCGAGACGCATCTGCCTGCCTCCCATCGCGCGTGCGTCGTCCTCGTCGTGCGTCACATAAATCAAAGCAGTTTCGCGGGACTGGACGATCTCACACAACAGCTGCAGCAGCTCTGACCTGAGATCAGTGTCCAGGTTCGTGAGAGGTTCATCCATGAGAAGGTGCCGAGGGTGCGGGGCGATCGCCCTTGCCAGCCCGACGCGGCGCTGTTCGCCTCCTGAAAGCTGGCCCGGAAAGCGCAGGGCGAGCTCTGCCACCTTGCAGGCAACGAGAGCCTCGGTCATGCGGAAATGGGCTTCAGGGCGCGGAAGGTCAGCCAGTCCGTACAGGACATTCTGCTCTACCGTCATGTGTGGCCATAGCGCTCCCGCCTGGAAGACAAACCCGATGTCGCGGCGTGAAGGAGCCATGCGGATGCTCCCGGCAGCGCTGGCTATTGCGCCGCCTACCCGTATCGTCCCCGACGACGGCGCCATCAGGCCCGCCACTAGTCGCAGCAGTGTCGTCTTCCCCGCCCCGGACCGTCCCATCACGACGACGCGTTCACCGTCAGATACCGTCAACTCCAGGTTCGACAGGATCGTCGATCGTCCGAAAGAAAACGAGAGCTCCGCACATTCGATCATGCCGACCTCCAAGCCTTGCGCCAGGACATGAAGACCGGTATGGTCAGCAGGAGTACTGCCACGAAGAGCGCGAGGCACAATGCTGAAACCGTTCCGGATGCACCATAGTGCAGGTAATTGTAGATCGTGATCGACAAAGGTTGCTGCCCCGGCGGCATGACCATGAGGCTTCCTCCCACCTCGCCGACCACGAGGATGGCGACCAGCAGGATGGCGGCGGTGAGCACAGGCAGCAGCATCGGCAGCCAAACGTGAAGTATCCAGTCCCCGCGCCTCCGCTCAAACACACGCCCAGCTTCCACTGCATCCACATCACCCCGTGCCAGCCTGGCTCCAGTCATCAGACACGCAAATGGCGCGAACCTGAATGCCATGAGAAGTACGGGCGCCACCTGAGCTGTCCATGCGCCATACACGACGCCGTTGGCGAGCAGGGCACCGGTGCCTGCCACCGGACCGGGCAGTGCCAGCGGTATGAGGATGAGAGCCAGCAAGGACCTCCCCGGCGGGCCACGGCGACCGACGAGAGGTCCCACCAAAATCGCCAGAACCAGGGTGAGAACACACGCGAAGAACGCCAACCGCACGCTGACCCAGGCGGAAGGTGCTGCATCGAGCACCGCAACCCATGTTGCACCATGCAGCCCACTCAACAGAGAGACACTGATACCTGCAACATCCAGCGAAAGCAGGAACGCCGCACACACGCACAGACACCGCGTCCAGCGCGACGGATGCCACGCGGAATGCGTCACTCCTTCTCTGGTTGAAGGCGCAGAGACGGCTGCCGAAATGCTTCGAATGGCAGGTACAAGCGCCGCCAGGCACACCAGAACATGTGGAACGGCCAGCAGTGTGACGTCCGAGATCCGCCCTGTAGCGCTGAAGCGCGCGTACAACTCGAGAGCGTACGTATTGACGGAGAAGAGGGAAGGAATGGAGAGATCACCCATGCACAGCACAAACACGAGCAGACTCCCTGACAGCAGAACCGGACCTCCAAGTGGCAGGACGACCCGCAACAGGGCACGGTCCTGGGATCCTCGCACGAGCGCCGCATCCACCATCTGCCGGTCGATCATCGACCATGCGGCCAGAGCTACCCCGGTCGCCAACGGCAGGTATACCATCGCCTGCACCCATAACGCTGCTCCAAACCCCTGAAACGCCGGCAGTTTGATACCCACCACGGCGACCATCCGACGAAGCCACTCGGCTGCGCGCATCCAGGCCAGCGCATGGACATACGGCGGGATGACCATGGGAACGAACAACGCCATCCTGAGCCAGCCTATCCTGCCTGAGGCCGGCGGCAGGGCGATCGACGCTGCAGTCCCCGCGATCAGGCACAGGACTGCAGTCACGCCTGCAAGGGTACAACTGCGTGCCAGCAGCACCAGCGTCCGTCCCGTGGGGACAGCCAGATGCACCAATGCAGGATTCACAATGAGAGACCGTATCGCGTCGACACTCAGCGCCACAACGGGCAAGCCGAACACGCCGATGGCAGCCAGGGTCCCCGACAGACGCCACCATCGACTGCTCGTCGCCACTCCTACTGTCCGAAAATTGACGTAAGGTCGGCCTTTGCTATGGCCATCGATACCTGGAGAGAACGCGGGTCCACGTCCATTCCCTTGATCGACGTTCCCGTCAGAGGCGCGATCCCGCCTTCCTGACGCGTCGACAACTGACAGTATCCCTCCTTCAGGAGTGTGGCTTCTACGTCTTCACTCAGCAGGTATTCGGTCAAGATATCTGCCTCATCTGCATGAGGGCTTCCACGAATTGCCGCAACACTCGAAGGGATGATCAGGGTCCCCATCCCTTTCTGATCCGGAACGATCACTGACACAGGGTCTCCCCGCTTGATTGCCACAAGCGCATCGTCCGAGTCCGTGATCCCCCACGTTAGCACTCCCTGCGCCACAAGGTCCCGGACTGTCGCATTGCCGTCGACAATTCGTACACCGGAGTCGCTCACCTGCTGGAAGAAGGAACGTGCCTGGGTCACCCCCAGCATCGCGTATAGTGCTGCG
>JBAQYC010000068.1:0-5784 GCA_049299835.1 Candidatus Cryosericum sp.
CCTGCAAGTCCACTACCTGTGCTGACAACGAGCAGGATGCAGACGACAATGAGTGCGAACCTGGTGCTGCCGAAATAGGTCAGGATACGGCGTGTCGTTGCACCGACGTTCCTGGGTCTCTGAAACGCCATACGAGGGCCGGCGCCACGGGTGGGCATGATCGGACGCGTTTGTTCAGCCATTGACGACCACTCCTTCCATCTGCGACGCGCAGATCGCCTGGTAGATCGGGTTGCCGGCCAACAGTTCGGCGTGTGTTCCGATCCCGGCAACGCGGCCGTCATCCAGGACAATGATCTTGTCGGCTTGCTGCACCGAGCTGATGCGCTGGGCGATGATCAGGATCGTCGTGTCCGAGAGATTCTCACGAAACGATGCGCGGATCTTCGCCTCGGTGGCCGAATCCACGGCGCTCGTGCTGTCGTCGAGGATCAGGATGTGCGGCTTCTTGAGCAGAGCGCGGGCGATGCAAAGGCGTTGTTTCTGACCCCCGGAGACGTTGACGCCGCCCTGTCCAAGGTCGGTGTCGTAGCCGTCCGGGAAACTCATAATGAAATCATGGGCCTGAGCGTTCCTGGCCGCTTCCTCGATCTCCTGCTGCGTTGCCGCAGCGTTCCCCCACATCAGGTTCTCACGGATCGTGCCGGAGAACAGAACATTGTTCTGCAGGACGACGCCGATCGCGCTCCGCAGTGTCGCAAGCTTGTAGTCCTGCACGTCCACGCCGTCGACAAGGACTTGTCCCTCCGAAACATCATACAGGCGGGGGATCAGGCTCACGAGCGTCGACTTTCCCGAACCTGTGCCGCCGACCAGGGCGACAAATTCGCCGGGCTTGACAGCAAGATCGATGTTCGACAGGACGTTCTCGCCCTTACCGCTCGTCGTGTACTTGAAGTTGACATGGCGGAACTCGACGGCGCCGAGATGGACAGCCGGCTCCTCTGCGGTGGCAGCCGCACCGGTTGCCAGCGCCGGCTCACTGTCGGCGATGCTGGGGATCGTGTCGAGCACTTCGATGATACGTTCGGCGCTTGCGCGCGCACGAGCCAGCATCATGAGGATCATGGAAACCATGAGCACGCTCATCAGGATCTGCATGATGTACGCGATGAAGCTCACCAGTTCTCCCGTGCCCATCTGGTGCGTGCCGACCATACGGCCCCCTGACCAGATGACGGCCACTGTCGCTGCGTTGAGGACAAGCATCATGATGGGCATGATCGAGACAACGAGGTTGCCTGCCTTGATAGCTTTCTCGCTCAGTTCGTCGTTGGATTTCTTGAACTTTGCCTTCTCGTGACGCTCGCGGACAAAGGCCTTGACGACACGAATGCCGATCAGGTTCTCCTCGACCGTTCCGTTCACGGCGTCGATCTTCGATTGGACTGCCTGGAAGAGGCGTTCGGCCTGGCCGATGACCAGCGCTATCCCCGCGACGAGCGCAGGAATGGCAATGAACAGGATGACGGCAAGCCTGGCATTGATGGCGATAGCGAAGACAAGCGCACAGATGAGCATCAGCGGAGCACGGGTCAGCATGCGCATTGCCATCAGCAGGCTGTTCTGAATCTGCGTCACATCGTTCGTGAGACGGGTGACCAGGGACGCCGTGCTGAAGGTGTCGATGTTCGAGAACGAGAACGACTGGACCTTGTCAAACAACGCCTGACGCAGATTGGCGCCATACCCCTGACTGGTGACCGCTGCGAGTCGATGATTGAGTGAGCCAAACAGCATGGCAACCAGTGCCAGACCTATCATCAGCACGCCGACGCCGATGATGTACTGCAAATTCAGCGTCGGGATGCCCCTGTCGACTATCCTGCCCATCAGCATCGGCATGGTCAGTTCGCAGACAACATCGACCATGACAAAGAGCGGCGAAAGGAGCAGCAGCCGCTTGTACTTGCCCAGATGGGCCCACAGTTTCCTGATCACTTCTTTTCCTCCTGGTTCATGAATGTCGGCACTTGTGCGCCCATGGCCACAAGGTTTTCCATCATGCGGCGATAGTTGCTTTCCAGCTGTTCGCGTTCCTCTTCCGAGAATCCCTTGAACATGCCCTGATCGACGTAGCGAAATGCTCGAAGACAGTCTTCGACAAGACGCAGCCCTTTGTCGGTGATGGAGAGATGGTTGCGGCGCTGGTCATCGGGATCCGTCGACTTGCACACGAGGCCCGCCTTCTCCATGCGCCTGATCGAGACGGCGACGGTCGCGGGGCTGACACCCAGCGCCTCCGAGAACCCTTTCTGGTCGCATTCCGCGGCGACATCATGATCCCGGAGCATGAACAGGATCATCGGCTGTCCGACTTTGCTCAGTCTGCGACTCTCCATCTCCTTGTTCAGGCAGCGTCGGTGCATCTTGGCCACAGCACGGAAGACCAGTTCCAGGCTGTCTGCGGAGTGCCGTTGTGTTTCTTCTTGTCCGTGTTTCGCATCCATTGTCTGGTCCACCTCGTTGATACCGTGTCGGCTAATCATTAGCCGACGAATTAATAGAGTATAGTCTAGCATGCTGTGGTCAGTGTCAACACGCGGGACTATGATGCAGGCCGTTCGGCGGCGATCGCGTCGAACGGAACCTGCTGATGGAGTGAGACAACACACCCTGGTACCTCACCAAACCATTAGTGTTTCACCCGCAATTGCTGGTGCTTCGTCGGGTGGCCGGCACCACGCGTCTGAGTCTTGAGGTTCGCACTGGAGTGCTGGAATCGACAGCCAAGGGTCCTGAGATATCGCCAAGCCGTCAAAACTATGCCGCACAAACGTCTGTCAACTCCTTCTCTCGATCAGCTTGCGATGTGGTTCTTGCCACAGCGAACGGGCAGGCTCTGCCTGGTTTGTCTACGGAGAGTTGCACATTCTCTCCCCTGGCACTAGACTCTTAGTGGAGGGTCCTTTCTCCGCTGCAGTGCCGTATGGATGCGGCACGCTGACGGGGCTCGTCCGTGAGGACGCGCCGGGCTGCTGGCAGAAGCCGGCGGGACACTCAGCACACTCATCCTTGCGCAACGTTCATTGCTCGAGACAGTTGCGCGCGGTGGGACTGTCCCGGGAGTACCCGGTCCCATTCCGGGGCTCGGGACAATCGTCGAGAATCTGACCAAGCTGCAAGCCGGTCTCCAGGAAGTCTCAGGTGGGTTCGACAAGCTCGCGGAGGGACTGGGTCAACTTCCACGCCTTGCGACCGGCATGATCACCCTTCGCACGACGATAGGCACGGTGCTCGACGGCGGGTCCCTCGCCGGTCAGACGATGCCGCCCTTCGCCACAGCCTCCAGTGCGATCGCCCAGGTACCCGCCGCTGTGCGGTCACAGGTGCAGACGCTGACCAGCAAGAGCAGGCAGTCGGTCACACAACTCGTCCAGACACTGACCCTTCTGAGAGATGGAGGAGCGATAGGTGGGCGCACCATGCCGTCGCTCATGAAGCTCAAACTGGGCGTGCTTTCCATGAAAAACGGTATCGGAGTTTTTGCCACTACTATCCAGGACCAGGTCGACCTCATGGCGGCCAAGAAGGTCCTTGCCTCGAACTGGAACTCATTCGGCGGCAGACCGACCGGCACTGCGGGTTCCGTCATGTTCGTGTTTAACATGGCACAGTAACCGGAAGGTCGATTCGGTCAGACTGGATCTCTACAGACTTCCCCTAATGACAACCCCCCGGCCTGACGGCCGGGGGGTTGTTGTGTAAGAGGGGGAAACAGAGTCTAGAGCAGGCCAGCCTCGTGGTGCCTGGCGGCAATCGTATCCGCAAGAGCATCGATCGCCTGCATGTCGGCGGCGCGAGGGTCGCCTTGGGCGAGGACGGGTGTAAGGAGTTCGGCTTTCAGGGGTGCAATGAGTCCGCCGAGAACGTCAACGATGCGCTGACCCCACCCGAATGACCCAATAATCGACACAAACTGCGTCTTGGGACGGAGGGTTGCAGCCAGGTAAGCAATCTCAATGGTCTTGGGGTGCGGACCGGTCAGCACGGCCGGCGTACCGATAACAACGGTCGCGGCGTCCACGAGGGACATGGCGATATCACCCAGGTCAGCACTCGTCAGGTCGAACCGCTCAACGTTGACTCCCCGGTCACCCAGGTCCGCCGTCAGCCGATCGACCATCTTCAGCGTGCTCCCGTGCATGGAGATGAAGGGGATGGCGACCTTGTTGTGCGGGGGGCCGCCCGCCCAGTCCCGGTACGCGTCGAGGATGAACGCTGGGTCCTTGTACACGGGACCGTGGCTGGGACCGATCATGTCGATCTGTATGCCGGCCAGCTTGTCCAGGTTCTTCAAGATGAACCCACGGAACGGCATCATGATCTCGGCGTAGTAGCGCTTGGCGCCGCGCATAACAATGTTGCGCTCGGCGAACATACGCGCCTGCGCCCGGTGCGACCCAAAGAAGTCACACGAGAGCAGGACTCGGTCCTCTTCTACATATGTGCCCATCGTTTCGGGCCAGTGGACCCATGGCAGATAGATAAACCGCAGGGTCTTGTCACCCAGCGACAGCGTCTCACCATCGGCGACAGTTCTGAACCGATCGTCCGCGATATCCAGATGTTCCTGCAACAGTTCCTTCGCCTTTGGGTTTGTCACAAGGACAGCATCAGGATACCGGGCAAGGACAGCCGGAATGGAACCACTGTGGTCCTGTTCGGCATGCTGTGCCACGAGGTAGTCCAGGTGGTCGACCGCGTCGAGTTGGGCCATCAGTACGTCAAGCTTGGTGGGATCGACCGCGTCGACCAGTGCGGTCTTTTCACTGCCCTGCACCAGATACGCGTTATAGCTGGTCCCTTCAGGAAGCGGGATCAGCGAGTCGAACAGTCTGCGGTCCCAGTCGACCGCTCCCATGAGGGTGATGCCTGGCATTATTGGACGTGCATTCACGGTAACCTCCTCCTTGTTGACAGGCTACAGCAACGTTAGTTCAGCTGATGTCTGGAACAGCCCTCTCCAGCATTGTGAGAAGAGACTCCTGCTCATCCACTGTCAGCACCCCGAGTATCGTTTCCAGCTTGGCTGCGCGCAGAGAACGTGCCTTGGAAGCTATCTTCCTGCCCTGCGGTGACAGATACAGGCACACAGCTCGCTGGTCGTCAGGATCTTCATCGCGCTGAACGAGCCCCATCTTCTCCAGTCTTCGGACTCCGATACTGATGGTCGGCGCAGTCAGGTCAAGCCGTTCAGCTGTGTCCTGAACCCGGCATCCCGGGTGCTCGGACAGCGAAAGCAATAACCCGAGTTGAGAAGCCGTCAGTCCACCGACTCGACGTGGATCCTGGGCATCCCAATAGACGCGGAGCCTCATCAGAACTAGTTCCATACGCTTGCTGTTCGTCCTTTTTTTCATCACGGTTCCCCCTTACTTTGATAACCTAATTTTAGAATGCTTTTTTCGTACGTCAATGGTCTCCCGTCAAGATATCAAGGAGAAGAAGAATCTATAGCCCATTGTGACAGCGTTTGCAGAGTCGTCATCCTATCACATATCCAGAAATGCACCAGGCACCCGGAGAACCGGGTGCCTGGAAATTCCGTCTATGAATGCTTGACTGGTCAGCGCACGACCGAGCTCAGCAGGGCGACCCCGCCGATGAGCAGGAGCAACCACCAGAAGCACACAACAAAAATGGCCTTGAGTGCAATCCATACGAACGTGAAGGCAGCCTCCGTGACGGCTCCCACCACGAGAAGTGCTGCCACTGCAATGCTGAACGGTACAAGGATCAATTCCACCGGTATCACCTCCACGCCTTGTCTACGGTCACCGG
>JBAQYC010000069.1:0-2813 GCA_049299835.1 Candidatus Cryosericum sp.
GCCTTGTCGTCATAGGTAACACGACAAGCTACTCCGTAGAGGTTCTCTGCACCCCGTGCATCCAGCGGTACCTGCACCACAGCTCCCATCGACGTCTCGACCGCGGTTCCCCCGACAACTACAGGAGGGGCGGTGCGGATCACGATTTCAGCATCGACAGTCGTGACGCTTGCCGGGTCCAGCGCGCTGTGGACCTCGACATCCACGGCGCCGACCGTCCCCGGAGCGAGGCCCGACGGCACCTGAATAGTTACGTTTGACGTGCCTGTAGCTCCAGACAAAACTGTGACTGAAGCAGGACTGACGAGACTTGACCACCCACTTCCACCACGGATACTCGACGTGACCGTGAACGTGTCCGTCCGGGCACTTCGGTTGCGAAGACTCACCTGCAAGCAGGTCGTAGTTCCAGCGGAAACCGCGCGCGTCACGGTGTCCAGCCGGACGGTCACGGCAGTACCCTGCGGTGCCACTGGCTGCCCATAACTCAGCTCACGGATCACGTTGTGAAAACCATCGGTCACGTAGAGTGTGCCCTGGGCCGACCAGGTCATCCTGCCCGGCAGATACCAGGACCTGGTTGTCGTCCAGGCCGGCGATCCGTCCTCATGAAACGCCACGAAGCGCCCATTCTCGCCATCACTCACCAGAATGAGACCGTCAGGCAGCAGCATTGCATCGTGAGGATAATACATCTGACCAGTGCCACGACCACCGCCTGCCACCCCGAACACGCGGACGACAGCTCCCCTGGAACTGTAACGAACGACCTGCTGGACTTCAGAAGAATCACCCCAGAGGCAAACGAGCAGGTCTCCACCCGTGAGTACCGTCAGTCCACCGGGCATGCCGGCAGTCGCGAAACGACCAAGCTCTCTGCCATCGGCCGCCAGATGTACGACGGCTCCGTCGCCCTGACTGCAGGCCCACAGCGTCCCATCGCTTGCGACCTCGAGATCCCCCGGGCCATCCACCTTGCCGGCGCCGATGGTTCTGACGTAGTTGCCGGCTTCATCATAGACAGCGATGAATCCACCCCTGACATCCTGCGACCCAATATATACAAGCCCCGCACCGTTTGCCGCGACGGACTCCACCAGCTGCATGGTGCGGGAGCCTGCTTTCATGACGGTAAACAGCTCGTTGCCGCTTTGGTCAAGCACATCCACATATCCACGGTTCCACTCGATCGTCTGTCCGTCGTCGGAGACAGAGGGTGAGCTGCAGGCCACCCACAGCTGGCCCTTGCCGTCCACGGCAACGTCCTGGGGGTTGTTGAGCCGTCCGCGCAGGTCGTTCGCATAGTACTGAACAGCCACGATACCACCGCCGGGAGCGTACTCGACGAGCTTCGCATAGTAGCCGCTGCCGAAGGGATTGGTTACGTCGCGAAAGAACCCGCTGTTCATGACATAGACCATGCCATCGGGTGTGACGGCGACACCACCGGGACTCAGCACCTCACCATCCTGGATGTCGGTCATGTCGGCCGGATACTGCCCAAAGCTGCGCTGGTACTGGCCGCTGCTCGAAAAAACCTTCACGGCGGGAACTGGTAATTCGCCCGTACCGCGGTCTGCGACATAGATGCTGCCACGGGCATCGACCGCGAGGTCGGCGGCACTCGTGATAAGGTTCTCCGCTTCTCCCGGGGCCGCGAAGACACGCGCAGCCTTCGTTCCACTCAAGCGGTACACGGCGCTGTCACCACTGGACACGACGTAGGGAAAGAGACCGACTGACGTCATACCGGCCGGCCGGGAGATCCCCGTCACAGTCATGACGTACGTGCCCGTCGCCGTGAACTGCTCCAGGCGATCGTTCAACTGATCCGCGACCCAGATGCTGCCATCCTGCGTCACCGCGATACCGGCGGGACCCTCGAACTGGCCGGCTCCCTTGCCTTCTGTGCCGAACTCCATCACGACCGAGCCGTCGGCGCCATACTCGACGACCTTGTTGCCAAAGAAGTCAGCAACATAGATGTTGCCGGCACTGTCCACTGCGACGTCAGCCGGGTATTGCAACTGCCCGCGCCCGCTCCCGAGAGAACCGATGACGCGCTTGTGAACAAGGTCTGCCGAAAGAATATGGACACGCCCGTACCCGGTGTCACACACGACGATGTCCCCATTCGGCAGGATGGCCACGCCCTGTGACGGGAAGGCATATGCGGACGGGTAGTCCTTTTCGACGGTGTTGACACTCTCAATGGTCAGCGTGCCGACATAATCAGGGGGCATCACGCCGATCGTGTCGACTTCGGTGAACGCGACAGCGCCCGCTTTCATGCCTGGTTCCGGCACCAGCAAAGTTCCAAGGAGCGCAATCGCACACAGCAGACCAATCGCTTTCTTCATTGCCGTCTCCTAGGGGTACACTTCGCCATAGTGCTGGCGCAGGATCTGCAGGTCGGCGTCGTCGACGCGACCATCACCGTTGAGGTCCGCCATGTTGTCATACCGACCGTCTCCGGCCTTCGAGCCATACGCGCGAGCAAGAACGACCATGTCGCCGAGGTCCACACGCTTGTTGCCGTCGATGTCCCAGACGTTGCCTCCCGACCGCAGCGTAACTGCCAGCGACTGGGCGATGGTTTCCATCGTTCCGCTGCTGTTCGTCGCCAGTGGCCCTCCAATCCACAGTTCCGTGGAACCACTGTGAAGGACGGTGAATGTAAGCGTACACACACTGCCGTGACCCTGGACTTCGCCCGTCCCTGTCGCCCCCCTGATCGCGACGCTGCCTGTCAGAGCATCAGCAAGAGAAACAAAGCTCGACGAGGATGTGCCCCCCTGGTTCAGGAAGTTGCC
>JBAQYC010000070.1:0-4339 GCA_049299835.1 Candidatus Cryosericum sp.
ACTCAGAACGACCTCAAACGCACCGGGGTCGATTTCAGCGGGATGCCTCGTCTCGACCGCAGTAAACACGGCTCGCTCGCCCACTGCGTCAGGATCGATATCCGCAATATCCGCCGACGACATCAGACCGTACCCGGAACTGTCGTCGCCCATGACAACCGCCTTCAACGCCGCAACAGTGTACTGGTGATAGGCGGAAACACCCATGGAGCTGACGACTGCCAGTTCGGAATCCTGCACCCGGTATGTCCCGGCCGCCCGCAGTCCCTCGCGCTCCGAACGCTGGATGACCTTCTTCACTGCGAGGACCCGTTCCTCGGGTCTGGAGGCGGCGGTGGCCGCCACCCACCCGTCAATACGCTCTGTGGCAATGGGCTGAGGAGAAGGAAGACCCGGGAAAACTGGATCATCAGTCATAAGGCGTGCCGCCTGCGCGGCCTGCTGAACAACGAGTTCAAGACCCTCGGGGGAGCAGTCAGTCGTCGAGGCGCTTCCAACTTTCTTCCCGACGACAGCGCGAACCTGAACTTGCGCCGTATGTTCGGCCACGTTCTGATGGATGATGTTCTCGGCATACCATGTGAGAGCGCTGCTGGAGGTCATCGCCACGATCTCCGTCTGGTCGGCGTCGGACGCCTTCAGCGCGTCGCGCATGAGACCATGAAGCTGTTCCTTACTCATGAAGCACCCCCACCTGAACATGGCGGAACCGGGCGGGCGACGTACCATGTGACACATGTGCCACCTGCATCGGCTCCCCCTTGCCACAATTGTCGACACCCCATACGTGATACAGTCCCGGGCCTCCTATGCCGTCACAGGATCTCCAGAACTCATATGTGACACCGGTATAGGTGGGGTTCCTGACCATGTCCTGCAGCTTCCCGCCCCTGATCTCCCATGCGATCTCGCTGCCAAACTGGAAGTTCAGGCGTCGGTCGTCGATGGACCAGCTCTTGATGCCATCCACATAGAGACCATCCTCGACGCCTCCGATCAACTGCTCGAAGGTCAGGTCGCCTGGTTCCAGGTTGATACTCACCATGCGAACGATGGGAGAACGCGCAAAACCATCGGCCCGCATCGCTCCCATCGGTTCCTCTCCGACGACGGGGGCCGAGGATCGTGAATTGAGGTAGTGCTCGAAGATTCCGTTCCGCACCAGATATACTCTGCGCCCCTTCACCCCCTCATCGTCATAGACAAGCCCCCCGAGAGCGTGGGGAATCGTGCAATCGGCCGTCAAATTGACGATGTCGGACCCATAGCGGAAACTGCCTTTCTTGTCGAGAGTCAGGAATGACGTTCCCGCAAACGATGCCTCCATGCCCATGACCCGGTCCAGCTCGGACGGATGGCCACACGACTCGTGGACCTGCAGTGCCAGTTGCTGACTTCCGACAACCAGGTCCTTGAAGCCCGACGGACACGGTTTTGCAGACAGGAGAGCCAGCGCTTCCCTGGCGGTCGGTTCGGCATGTTCCAGCAACCTCATGGCGTCAACGAACTCCCATCCCGACTGAGCGTTGTCACCGGAGAAAGCCATAGGGTAGCTGCGCACCTGAACGCCACCTTGCTCGCTGGCTGCCATGGCACTGATGCCGGCTCCGCTTTCGATCCGGTCCTGAATGATGTAGGCATCCTCGGACGACGCGAAGATCTTGCGCTCTTTCACGAACTGCATCTGACCTCGCGCCAGCACCACCCCTGGCAACATCATCGCTCTGGTGGCTTCGGCGAGCAATCCGATCTTCTGAGAATCGGCAATCGTGAAGGGATCCAGTTCTGCCTGATGTGGAACCATGTCTTCGCAGGAAGAGACCGGGGCCAGGAGGACATCCTTCTTCTTTGCCAGCGCGCTGGCATGTGCTATATCAACTGCCTCTTCAACGATATGGTCGGCCTCGGCATCGGACACGACAGATGATGATGAGAATCCCCATGCCCCGTTCGCGATAACCCGGACCCCAAATCCACGTTGGTGGGCGTGCACGACGGCACGAGGCGCTCCCCCGACAACCGACACGTCCTCACGTTCCATATCGATGAGACGGCAATCGCAGTAGCTTGCGCCAAGGCGCCTTGCGCCTGCAATGACCCGTTCCGTGAACTTGTCCACTGGCCACCTCCCTGGTCGATACGGTCAGTATATTGGAGCATGCGCCAAAAGCAACGCCGGGAGGCTGAAGCTTAAGGCATGGCATACTCTTCTTTGCCAAACCGCACGTTCAGGTTAGAATTGTCACGGTGATGAGATGAAGAACACTGTTCAGCCGCATGGCTTGCGGCAGATACTCCTCCGCAACCGGCGCTGGCTAGCCGTCCTGATCATCGTTGCAGCAACGATCGGGGCTGTCGTTACGTGGGGACTTCGTGGAAGGATGACAACGTTGCACGTGGCCTCACAGTTCAAGACCAGTGACTACCCGATCGGGATCGTGGGCACACAGGACCAGGGATATGTCCTGACTGCGGCAGGCCAGATCTTCTCACTGCACGGGTGGGCGAGTCAGAGCGAAGGAGTGGACCTGGGCGACACTCCCACGTCGTTGACGTTGAGCACGTCAGGAAAGTATCTCCTTGTGGCGGGACAGCGCCTGACCCTTCTGGACGATGCTCTTCGTCAGAAATGGTCACGCAAGACGACGGCTCCCGGTGTCGTCGAACGTGCGGTCTTCACCATCACGGGAAAGATTGCTGTGGTCTACTCGTTCCTGGCGGACCAGTCCCGGCAATTCGTAACCTATGATCTCGCTGGCAAGTATCTGGACGGCTACACCGTTCCGGATTTCGGCCGTGGGTCGCAAATCAGCCTTGCTCGCAGCGGCATGCTCGTCGTAACACTGGAAGGCGGCACCATTTATACCGTCTCACCGGAAGGAAAGGTCATCGCAAAATTCACAGTCCCTAATCCAGACCAGAAACTGGCGGGGCTTGTAACAGCTGTCGACGAGACCGGGACACGTATCCTGGCGGGCTACGGCCGCACCGTTTCGGGTGTTGCCGCTGCCCTGCCCCGGTATCTCTTCGACCAGACAGGGAAGAAGATAACCGAGATCACCTCTGATGCTGACAATCCCGGCCTTCGCGCGCTGAACGGCGACTTTCTGACCTTTGGACGCAGTGCCGGGATTGTCGACAAGGACGGCAAGACGCTGCTGTCGGCCTCAAAACTCAACTTCAACGTCATCGACGCCTCAATGGCCAATGGCGAGTGCGCACTCATGTTTCAGGAGCAGACGACTTCCCAGACCACGATCTATTTCCTTGGCATCTACAATATGAAGACCGGTGCACTTGTGCGCCAGTGGAGTACGGCTGAGAGTGACGAAATACGAGTGTTCCAGCTGCCGGGGATGCGCTCAGTCGTTGCTTTCGCAGGCGGTTTCTCGATTCTGACTCCCTGACAGGAGAGACCAGTGGACCGCGACGCGGCGCGCCAGCGCATACAGGAGCTCAAGGCACAGATCGAACTGCACAATTATCAGTACTACGTCCTGGACAGCCCGGAGATATCGGACGCAGGCTTTGACTTGCTGATGCGTGAATTGAAGAGTCTGGAAGACAAGTTTACCGATCTGGTGACCCCTGACTCACCGACGCAGCGCGTAGGTGGAACCCCGCTCGGGGGATTCACGACAGTAAAGCATCGTGTCCCGATGCTCAGCCTCAGCAACATGTTCTCCGAGGAGGACGTTGCTCTCTTCGATGCTCGTGTGCGGCGGGCGCTCGGACGGGATGAACCCATCGAATATCTGACGGAGGTCAAGATGGATGGTCTCGCCGTCTCGCTCCGCTACGAGAAGGGTCTCCTGGTGGAAGGTTCTACGCGCGGAGACGGCACAACGGGCGAAGACGTCACCGCGAACATCCGTACTGTCCGTTCCATCCCCATGAACTTGGCCAGCATAGGAACTCGTGTCCCCGACCTGGTCGAGATCCGTGGCGAAATGGTCATGTTCAGACGTGACTTCGAGGCGCTGAATAAGGCGAGGGCCGGCTCGGGTGATCCCCAGTTCGCCAATCCCCGCAATGCCGCCGCCGGGACCCTGCGCCAGCTCGACCCGCGAGTCACTGCATCGCGCCCTCTGCACATGGTAGCCTATGCTCTCGGGGAAACATCGGACGACCTGGTGCTGCCGACACAGAAGAGTCTGCTGGACTGGATTGCCAGCGTCGGCTTCCGAGTGTCTCCCTTCGTCCGCCTGGTGCGTACACCTGCCGAGATGTGGGGAGTCACCCGGGAGATCTCGACTGCCCGCAGCTCGCTGCCGTTTGCTGCCGACGGCATCGTGTTCAAGGTGAATGAGATATCGCTGCAGCGTGCATTGGGCCAGAC
>JBAQYC010000071.1:0-2562 GCA_049299835.1 Candidatus Cryosericum sp.
CGATACGCTTACGTGGAGCATCTCGACAGCTGCCTCTCACGGCGCGGCTACGGCAAGCGGTACGGGGTCGAGCAAGAGCATCGGATACAACTCCACAGCCAACTACAACGGTTCGGACGCGTTTGTGGTTCAGGTGAGTGATGGGAACGGTGGCGCGGACAGTCTCACTGTAAACGTTACCATAAGTGCTATCAACGACGTCCCGTCCTTCACCAAGGGCGCCGACCAGACAAATGCTGAAGACTGCTGCAGCCAGTCGGTCACCGAGTGGGCCACAAACATCAACGCCGGTCCTTCGAACGAATCCGGCCAGGCTCTCAATTTTGGCGTCTCCAACGACAACAATGCACTCTTCAGCGTACAGCCTGCTATCAGCGCCAACGGCACTCTGACGTTTACCCCGGCCGCCAATGCAAACGGTACGGCGACGGTGACCGTCCAGATCCATGACGACGGTGGCACAGCTAATGGCGGCGTGGACACCTCTGCTTCCCAGACCTTCACCGTCACGGTCACCCCGGTGAATGACCCGCCGGTGAATACAGCAGTCCCTGTCATCTCGGGTATCCCGCATGTCGGACGGACTCTGGCCACGACGGACGGTGTCTGGAATGATCGTATCGACACGGACGTTTCAGGCACCTCGGTCCTGTCGTACGCCTATCAATGGCAGCGCAGCACAGACGGAGGAACGGTATTTGTCGACATCCCCGGGGCCACCGCTCCGACCTATGTATTGACCCTTGCCGACAACCTTCAGACGGTCCGGTCCAGGGTCATGTGCACCGATGATGGTGTCGGGCTTCCTGTGCACCAGACGACGTCGGAGCTGTCGACACCCGTATCGGTGACCATCCTCAATGCAGCGCCGGTCATCACCGAAGGGCCTGCGATATCGACGTCGTGCGATGAAGACGAGTCTCCTGCTTCCTTCGCGCTGGTTCTCCACGCAACCGACTCCGACATCATTGACACACTGACATGGCACATCGTGACGCCTCCTGCGCATGGCACCCTGACGCTTCGCGCTTCGTCCATGGGGTCGTCCACTGTTCCCTCTTTCTACCATCCTGCAGCCAACTGGAACGGCACGGACACCTTCACGCTTCAGATCGAAGACGGCCTGACGGGGACTGACGAGATCACCGTGACGGTCACTGTGATCCCTCGCAGCGACGCACCGATCAACACTCTCCGGCCCAGCATTGCCGGGAACCTGTTCGTGAACCATGAGGTGCGTGCTGTGAACGGTACCTGGAACGATCACATTGACACGGACATATCCGGCACTTCAGTCCTTTCCTATACATATCAGTGGCTCCGCGCCCGCGATGCAGCGGGGACGGAGCTTGTTCTCATTCCTGGCGCGACGGCTTCGACGTACGTCGTTTCTGCTATTGACGAGGGGAAGTACCTTGCCGTCCGCGTTACCTGTACCGACAACGGCGTGGGCCTCCCTGCGACCATGAGTACAACCGTGGACAGTGCGTTCCTTCGTGCACGGAACATTGACGTGATGTCCCCTGTCATCACCCTGCCCGACTTCTCCTCCTGGCCCGGCGTGACCGGCTGGTCCGGCGTACCCGTTCAGACGTTCGTCGTGAACAGCTCTCCATTCGCACTCCAGTTCACGCTGGAAGACAACAGTGGATCCGCGAAGTGGTCCATCAAAGTGAACGGCGTGGTCATCGTCGACCCCATTGGGGCCGACCTCATCACCTATTCCCTGCCTCTTGCCGAAGGTCGCAATAACGTCGAGATCAGCGCCTCCGACGCTTCGGGCAATGCCTCCAGCGTGAAGCTGGTCATCTACCTGGTCACCATGAACGGAACAACAGTGATCCCCTTCCTGGACGGTTCCTTCCATGAGACGCTTACCCTCACGAGGGGCATCAACACGATCGTCATCGAAGCCGAGGACAAGGCCGGCCACACGACAAGCGTCACCACCACGGTGACGTATGCCACGACGGTCCAACCCCTGCCTGCTACTGTCATCACGCTTGCCATCGGCAAGACCCAGATGAGCGTGGGCGGCAGGACCGTTGCTCTTGATACGGCACCGGTCATCAAACAGGGTCGCACCATGCTCCCCATCCGTGCCATTGCAGAGGCTGTAAATGCCTCCGTAGCATGGGATCCTGTTGCCAGGAAGGTCACCATCACACGTGGTGCCACCAGGATCGAACTCTGGATCGGCAAGAGCACCGCAAAACTGAATGGCAAGGCCGTCCCGATCGATGCCGCCAACAACAAGGTCATCCCCTGCATCACTAGTGGTCGGACCATGCTTCCTGTCCGCTTCATTTCAGAGATGCTTGGGCTGGACGTCCATTGGAATGCCTCGACACAGGTAGTGACACTGACACTGGAACCCTGACACTATCGCTCATTGATGACAAGGGCCCGCCGTTTCACCGGGCCCTTGTCATGTGAAGATGCTGGTAGCATAGTACAACTACCAGGTCTTTCCCCCGTTACGGAAATGGAACTGCCCTGAGAGCGTTACGGCCTCCGATGTCTCTCCTCAGAGTGGAGTGTGGCTATACTGAACGGTATGGG
>JBAQYC010000072.1:0-1606 GCA_049299835.1 Candidatus Cryosericum sp.
GTTCGAGGACCTTTTCAAGAGCGGTATTGTTGACCCTCTGAAGGTCACACGTCTCGCGCTGCTGAACGCAGAGAGCATTGCAAGCCTGCTCCTATCGACGGCGGCCATCGTCACGACCGTTCCGAAGGCGGAGAGCTCAGCACCTGCCGCTCCAGCTTATCCCGAGTACTAGAACTCTACTGCACTATTTGCCCGTATGCAGAAACCCCGACCGGGAAGGTCGGGGTTTCTGCATTGATATATCTCGACACAAGCGCTGACAATAGCACCCGGAACATGTGAAGATACCTTGAAAAATGCCGTGACTGTGCTACATATATGTTCAGGCTGAACTCTGGCTAATTCTTTTTGGGGAGGAAGAGAGAGTGAAAAAGCTGCTGACAATATTGCTGTCATTTATGTTCGTCGCAGTTCTATTTACGGGCTGTAAGAAGGCTCCAGTTGACGATGGTACCGGCGCCAAGTTCCACGTTGGTGTCGTCACCGGTACTGTTTCCCAGTCAGAAGATGATCTTCGTGGTGGTGAGCGCCTGGTGCAGGACTATGGTAATTCGGCCGATGGTGGCATGATCACAACGGTAACCTATCCGGACAACTTCACATCCGAGCAGGAAACGACCATAGCTCAGATCGTCGGCCTCGCTGACGATCCACTGATGAAAGCGATCGTGGTCAACCAGGCAGTCCCGGGCACCGCAGAAGCGTTCAAGCGTGTGCGTGAGAAGAGACCAGATATTCTGCTCTTTGCCGGCGAACCACACGAAGATCCAAACGTTATCGAAGCAGCGGCCGACCAGGCTGTCAGCGCCGACAACGTGGCCCGTGGTTACCTCATCATCTGGGCCGCCAAGGAGATGGGTGCCAAAACATTCGTGCACATCTCATTCCCTCGACACATGAGCTATGAGCTCCTCAGCCGCCGCCGCTACATCATGGAAGAGGCCTGCAAGGACCTCGGCCTCAAGTTCGTCTTCGAGACCGCACCAGACCCCACCAGCGACGTGGGTATGGCAGGCGCACAGCAGTTCATGCTCGAGAAGACTCCAGCCTGGGTACAGAAGTACGGCAAAGACACAGCGTTCTTCTGCACCAACGACGGAGAGACTGAACCGTTGCTCAAACAGCTGATGAAGTATGGTGGCCTCTTCGTCGAAGCTGACCTTCCGTCGCCCTTGATGGGTTATCCGGGAGCACTCGGCATCGACCTTTCCGCGGAGCAGGGCGATTGGCCGGCCATCCTCAAGAAAGTCGAAGAGGCAGTCGTCGACCAGGGCGGCTCGGGCCGCTTTGGTACGTGGGCCTTCTCCTATGGATATACGACGACCGCCGGACTGGGCGAGTACGCCATTCGCATCATCAACGGTACAGCCAAGTTGGGCAACAAGCAGGATCTCTTCGACTCCTATGCCAAGTACACTCCCGACGTAACCTGGAACGGATCTAACTACATGGACCTGAACACGAATACGGCGTCACCGAATCACGTACTTGTGTATCAGGACACATACGTCTTTGGCAAGGGATACCTCGGAACGACGAAGCAAGTCGTGCCTGAGAAGTACCTGACCTTCAGGGCTCCAGGCAGCTAGACCGCAAAGTACCGTCG
>JBAQYC010000073.1:0-7266 GCA_049299835.1 Candidatus Cryosericum sp.
GTCGAACTTCATCGCTGCCGAGAAGCCAAGGTCACCGGTGCACATCTTGCTGCGATGGTACGGCAGGTCCAGCTTCCTCAGAATGCCCTCGGCGTTTTCGATGAGCAGATCCAGCTCATGGTATGAATCCTCCGGCTTGACGAACTTGACCATTTCGACCTTGTTAAACTGGTGGACGCGGACGATGCCCCGGGTGTCTTTGCCCGCCGCGCCTGCTTCCTTCCGGAAGCACGCGGTGTAGGCGACATACTTGATGGGCAGGTCTTCTTCCCTCACGATTTCGTCTCTCAGCAGGTTTGTCACGGGAACCTCAGCCGTCGGATCCAGAAAGAGGTCGTCAGTGTCTGTGTGGTAGAGGTCATCAGCGAACTTTGGCAGTTGGCCCGTCCCCGTCATCGACTCCCGATTGACCAGATAGGGCGGAAGGATCTCTGTATAGCCCTCTTCCTGAACATGGACGTCGATCATCCATGAGATGAGAGATCTCTCCAGCTTGGCTCCCAGTCCTTTGAGAACGTAGAAGCGCGAGCCGGAAATCTTCGCGCCCGCTGCAGAATCGATGATACCCAGAGATTCTCCGATCTCCCAGTGAGGCTTCGGCGCAAATGTGAACGTGGGCTTCTCATGCCATGTGAACACGATTGTGTTTTCCTTGTCGCTTTTGCCGACAGGGACCGATGCTTCAGGCAAGTTCGGAATGCAGAGGAGCAGAGTCCGAAGGCGCGTCTCGACCGCCTTTGCCCGGTCGTCCAGCTCCGCGATGCGTGAACCGACTTCTTTCATCTCGGCTATGGCAGCTGAAGCGTCCAGTTTGGAATGCTTGAGTGTGGCAATCTGCTCGCTGGCTTCGTTGCGCAGATGCTTGAGCTCATCTACCTTCTGGAGCAGATCTCTTCTCTCCCGGTCGACCTCAAGGATTTCGTCGACCATCTCCGGACCTTCATTCTTTGTTGCTATCCCAGCCTTGACGAGGTCAGGGTGCTGACGGATCAGTTCCAGGCTCAGCATTGGCATCTCCTTCCTGCAGCTACAGTTTTCACGTTGAATTCTACTGTCTGGCGGCCAAAAATCAACGCAATGATCTGAACTCGTGATTCATGACCCTTGCAGGTCGTGTTCGACGTACGGAAGAGGTGGAACATCAGAATCCTTCTGCAATTGCTTGTTCCACTGCACCGATACGTGGTGGTATCGCCATGCTCGTGCCTTTCACCTTGAGTGCATTCTGAACGTCTTTCAAGCCATTCCCGGTGATGAGGACGGCGACGCGGTCTTTCCGGCACAGATCCCCGCTGTCGACCAGTTTGCGCAGTGCAGCAACAGAAGCCGCTGCG
This sequence comes from Candidatus Cryosericum sp., assembly GCA_049299835.1. Lineage (GTDB taxonomy): Bacteria > Caldisericota > Caldisericia > Cryosericales > Cryosericaceae > Cryosericum. The sequence goes on from JBAQYC010000073.1 coordinate 1,335, forward strand.
GCCGGTTCGGCGAAGATTCCCTCGTTCCTGCCGAGGAACCCTATGGCGTCGATGATTTCGTCATCCGAGACTGTGACCGCGAGCCCCCCGCTGGACCTGATGTCGCGCACTGCCATGAGATGGTTTCGTGGTATGCCGGAGACGATACTGTCGGCGCAGGATTTGGGGTTCTCCATGTAGACGACTGGTTCGCCGGAGATGACCGCATGTACAATCGGAGCACAACCCTCAGCCTGGACCGCTATGAGTTGAGGCATGTGGTCGATAAGTCCAAGGGTCATCAGGTCGCGGAATCCCTTTGCGACACCAGAGATGATACAGCCGTCTCCGACCGGGATGATTACCTTGTCCGGCGTTTCGAAGTGCAGCTGCTCCGCAATCTCGAGAGCCACGGTTTTTTTACCCTCGACCATGTACGGGTTGAAAGCCGTGTTCCTGTTGTACCAGCCAAATCGTTCCGTTGCTTCCATGCACAGGTCAAACGCCTGATCGTAGTCGCCGTTGACGAGAAACAGGTGGCTGCCGAATACTCGCAGCTGTGCGATTTTTCCCGCAGGCGCAGATGCCGGCGCAAAGATGTATGCAGTGATCCCGGCATTGGCGGCAAGTCCCGCCAGGCTTGAGCCTGCATTTCCCGTTGTTGCAGCTGTGATAATATGTTCGCCAAGTTCGCCGGCCATGGCGATGGCTATGGCGGAGGCCCTGTCTTTCAGAGAAGCTGTTGGGTTGCGCCCATCATCTTTGAACCACACATGGTCCAGTCCGAGTTGAGGGCCGACATGCTGACTTGCATACAGCGGCGTCCACCCGATCTGGAGTGTCAGCGATGGAGGGCGTTCCTCAATGGGCAGGAGCGCGAGATACCGCCACATGGAGAGATCGGGGTCGTTCTCCAGTTGTTTCCTGGTGATTACGGTTCGGACCCGGTCGTAGTCGTAGAGAACCTCCAGGATTCCGTCGTTGCCACAGATCGGACAGACATAGCGGACTGCGGAAGGATTGTATGTGCGTCCACATTTCATGCATTTCAGCTCAAGAACTGAAGACATTCTTCCTCCTCATCGGAAAGGCGGGCGAGGTTGGTGCCTCACCCGCCCCAACTACTCGTTGACACTGTGACCGATGCTAGTCGCGGACGATCCTGGTACCGGTCTCGCCGGCGATGGCGTGTTCGAGCGATTCGGGGTTGGTGATGAGAGCTTCTTTTCCTCCGTGCTCAAGAAAGGCGATGGCCGCGTTTACCTTGGGAAGCATGGAACCCTTTGCAAATTGACCCTGATCCATGTACGCTTTGGCTTCGCTGACCGTCATGCGGTCGATGCCTTTCTGGTCTGGTTTGTTGTAGTTGACGAAAACTTTCTCAACAGCAGTACTGATGATGAAAAGGTCCGCATTCAGGTTCGTAGCCAGCAGGCTTGTCGCATGGTCCTTGTCGATGACGGCGGCAACACCCTTGAGATTTCCCTTTTCATCCATGACGACAGGGATTCCTCCTCCGCCAGCCGCGATCACGACAAACCCGGCCTTGACGAGGTCCTTCACCGCATCCAGTTCGATGACCTCGATCGGCATGGGCGAAGCGACGACTCGCCGCCATCCCCGACCTGCATCTTCCGTGACGGTCCAGCCTTCTCTGGTGACCTTGTCATCAATGTCCGCCTTGCTGTAGAAGGATCCTACGGGTTTGGACGGGCTTCTGAAGGCAGGATCGTTCCTATCGACAAGAACCTGAGTGACTATGGTGACCGCTTTCCTGGCAAGGCCTCGTCTCAGGAACTCATTATGCAAGGCCTGCTGGATCTGATATCCGATGGCGCCTTGAGTGTCGGCCCCGCAGGAATCCAGAGGAACCGGGTGAAGCCCGGCTGCTTTCTCCGCAATCTCGGAACGGAGGAGGATGAAGCCGACTTGCGGTCCGTTCCCGTGCGTAATTACGACGTCATAGCCTTGCTCCACCATACCGGCAATATGCTGCGCCGTTTCGACGACTGCATCATACTGGTCGGCAACGCTTTTGTGCAACTCGTCTTTGATCAGAGAGTTTCCACCAATGGCGATGACGGCTATTCCAGGCATGTCTGTTGGGCTCCCGTATGCTTCTGTGCCCTACATGGTGAGGGCAAGAATGGCCTTGACGGTATGAAGCCGGTTTTCTGCTTCATCGTATACGACAGAGTGTGGGCCGTCGATGACTGCGTTTGTCACCTCAAATTCGCGGTCTGCCGGCAACGGATGCATATAGATGGCCGAGTCACTCGCCAGATCCATGCGGCGCTGATCCATGATCCAGCCAGTGTATTTCTTCGCGATCTCCTGAGACTCCTTGAGATCCCTGGTCGTCATGAAGCAGCCCCATGACTTGGCTTCGACAATATCGGCTCCCTCCAGTGCAGCGTCCATATCGTTGGTCACTTCAAACTTGACGCCTGCCGCTTGGGCGTTCTGGCGGGCTATGCCAAGTGCTTCGGGTTGAAGAGAGAACTCGGGCGGCATGGCGAGTGTGACATCCATGCCAAACCGGGGCATCATCATGATTGATCCCTGTGCGCACGCAAGAGGCTTGGCGTAGCTGGGGGCGTAGGCCCAGGACATGACGAACTTGCGGCCCCGAACCTCATTGTGAAACTTCTCCTTGACGGTCATGATGTCGGCCATCATCTGGCACGGGTGGTCGAAGTCCGATTCGAGCGAGATGACGGGGATGTCCGCATACTTGGCAATGCTGGTCATATACTTGTGGCCCACTCCGAGGTAGATGTCGTCGCGGATGGCGATTCCATGGCCGTAACGGGACAGGATGATGCCCATCTCTTTCTCCGTGTCACCGTGGGAGATCTGGACAGCCTCTTCAGTGAGGTAGTGTGCGTGTCCACCAAGTTGAGTCATGGCTGCTTCGGTGGAGTTGCGAGTGCGAGTGGACTTGTCCTTGAAGAGCATGAAGAGCGTCTTGTCCTCGAGCAGATGATGGGGAATGCCCAGAGCTTTCTGCTTCTTGAGATCAAACGCAACATCGAGCAGCATGTCGAGTTCCTCTGTGGTCCAGTCATTGGTTGAGAGGAAGTCTCTTCCCTTCATTCTGGTATTCATGGAGATCAAACCTCCTTGGCGAGTTTGGATGGGAGCAGTGCGTAGAAGCGTGCCGCTTCGTATAGATCACTGATGCGGACATATTCGTTGGCAGCGTGGGCAAGCCATTCATCGCCGGGGCCGAATCCAATGCTGGGAATGTGAAAGCGGCCCATGAAAGCAACACCGTTCGTGGAGAAGATCCACCGGGATACCCTCGGGTCTTTGCCACGAGCCTCGGTGGCGGCGTCGACACCGGCTCTTACCAGGGGATGATTCTCGTCGAGCACCCATGTGGGGAAATACTTCTCCTGGCAGACGTGCAGCCCGGTCCAGCTCGTATCCTCAAACTCCGTCAACTCGACGGTCGTGTGTCCGGGGTCATCGACCGCGCCACGGAACTCCGCAAGAACGGTTTCCTTTGTCTCGCCGACCGTAATACGTCGATCGATGTAGATCGTACTCTCATATGGGACCGAGTTGATCGAAGGCGCCTTGCTCTCAATGATGCTGACAACCGCTGTCCCCTTTCCGAGGAAGGGATCATCTCTGAAGGTTGCTGTGAGCTTTTCGATGTTGAGAACGGTCCGCGCCATCTTGTAGATAGCATTATCGCCTTTGTCTGGATGAGCGGCATGGGCAGAAGTTCCACTCGTCGTGATCTTGAGTTCGACTCGCCCGCGATGTCCACGGTAGACGTCGAGACTGGTCGGTTCGCAGATGACGACGAAGTCCGGCCTGAGCCCTTCCTTCTCGACCATGTGGATGACGGACAATCCGTCGCACGTCTCTTCCAGGACCGTTCCGGATATGTAGAGGGAGAATCCGTCCAGGAGACCCATCTGTTTGGCTATCGCAGCGCCGTAGAGCATTGATGACATGGCTGCCTTCTCGTCGCTGGACCCTCGACCGTACAGGAGGTCGCCATCGACGACAGCAGCGAATGGGTCCACCTTCCAGTTCGCCTTGTCTTCTGCCCAGACGGTATCGATATGCGCGTCATAGAGGATCTTGCGGGGCCCGTTTCCGACCCGTCCAATGACATTGCCGATGCCGTCGACTTTCACTTCGTCGAAGTCAAGAGCCTCCATTTTGGACTTGATGAGCAAGACCAGATCCTGCTCCTGAGTCGAATAGCTGCGCGTCTTGATGATATCACGCGCAAACTCAAGGATCTCCGGTTCGTACTGGCGGGTCAACGCTTCCACTTGTTGATTTTTCATGGTGGTTGTTCGACTGGTGACGACTGGAAGAGGTCTGAGCGCCGTGAGGCTGCCAGGCCGTTCGGAGGATCGTCGAACGCACTCCTTTCTCCTGTGTGGGGTAGGATCGGATACGTTATTAGTCTACTGCACATGGTATCCAATGCAATCGAGGCAAAAGGCTCTCGGCCATTCGCCGTGCGCGCACATCACGGCGGAGCCGGGAGCCTGCACAGATTCCACGCCTTGGGTGGACGGGAGGTCGGGGTGCTAGGGTTGTACCAGAACGGTCGACGTTGCCTGAAAAACAGTATCGAGTACAGCGGATCGACCCACGACTGCTATCTCCAGAGGGCCTGCCAGGGTTGGCGCATAGGACACCGTCACGGGTAGTGACGAAGCTGATGTGACGAGTGTTCCTCCGATATACACGTCGAATGATGTGGCGACTGACCCGACCGATTGAGTCGCATCGATACGGAGCGTCACCTGTTGTCCAACTCTGAACTGCCCGGGAAATGCCGTCACACTGAGCTCACTGTCCGACGGGGTCTGCTGCCCAGAGACTTCCGCAGGGATCTGGTCACGGAGCATGGTCCTGACGATGACTCTGCTGTCGGGCCAGTCCGCAGGAGCCAGCTTTGTCGGGTCCTCTGCCGCGAGTCGTACGGTCTGAAGAATCGGCGGATGAACCGTGCATGTCTGCGTGGGTACATGGCTCGACAAGAAGTACGCTGAGTGAGTCGAGGAGGCGGGACAGGTCTCGGTAGCGAGCAATCCCGAGGCATCGCAGACTGTGCGTACTGATATTCCATCAGGCTTGGGACCGAAGTCTGTCTGTTTCTGAAGCTTGATGGCCTGTTGCATGTAGGCTTTCCATGTCATGGCCGGGAACCGCGAACCTGCATTCCGGATAGCAGACATTTGAGCGCGAGCTGCATCTGCTCCGATGTGGATTACCGTGCAGAGTTCCGGAGTGAAACCATCATACCAGGCATCGCGCCAATCGTTGGTACTGCCCGTCTTGCCGGCAGCCTGTAACCCACTGATACGCGCGTTGGAAGTGTTCTCATATACGCCTCTCAGCATTGATTGCACAATCCAGGCGGTCGAAGCCGGTATGACCTGGGTCGCCGCGAAGTTGTGCACTTCGATTGTTGTGCCGTTCTCTGTCTCGATGCGCCGGATTGGATACGGCGTAATGCGGGCCCCTCCATTAGCGATGGTCGAGTATGCCTCGACCATCTCGAGTGGCGAGATCTCGAAGCTTCCGATGGAGAGAGAGGCATATGGCTTGAGAGGAGACGTCACTCCCATCTTGCGGGCATAGTAGATGACCCTGTCGAGTCCGGCCCGGAGTGATGTTTTGGCAGCAATGATATTGGATGATTCCTTGATGGCGTTGGCCACGGAGATACGCCCGAACCACTGATTCGTGCCCAGCCATTCCGGAGGATTCCATCCTCCGAAATCCGTGGGTTGTGAAGCAACAATCTCTGATGGGAAGGTCACACCGTTATCCAGTGCCGCGGTATAGTCGAAGAGCTTGAAGGTCGATCCCGGTTGCCTGGGCGCCAGCACACGGTTGAAGTTCGTCTCGTCGTAGTTGGTTCCACCTACCATGGCCAGAATGTAGCCCGTCCTGGGGTCGACACTCACCAGGC
>JBAQYC010000074.1:0-9185 GCA_049299835.1 Candidatus Cryosericum sp.
TGATGCGCGCATTCTCGACGGCGATCGCCGCGAATGAGGCGACAGCCTCGAGCATCTCGATGACATCACTTGAGTATGCATTCCTGTTGACACTCTGCACCGTCATGACGCCGACGATCTCATTCTCCCGGAACAGTGGAAGATAGAGGATACTCTCTACCGTCGAAGGCTCCCCATGGAATGTGATCAGTGAATTCGCCCCGATAGCCGATCGCGCCTCATCCGGCGTTGCATAGTAGAGAACGCGCTTCTCCCGCACGCAGAGTGCAGCAAGGCTGGATTCATCGGTCAGGAAGACTGACGATGCCGCCTGCAGGACTCCAGACTCGACCAACCCGGGAAACTCGATGACCCCCGAATCTGCGCTATAGATGCCAAATCCCAGCACCTTGAGGTCGACCGACGCTGACAGTTCGTTCCACATCCGCATTAGGATGTCCCTTGGCTCAAGGCTCTGAGTGAGACTCCGCCCGATTCGAGTCACGATCCGGAGACGCTCGTTTGCGGATTCGAGTCCCTCGCGTCGAACCTTTTCGACTTCGGCTTCGCGCTTGACTTTCTCGAGCCGGTATCCTGTCGCCAGCTCAGCCAGCATCCTGGCCGCCTCTGAACTCGACAATGCATGTGCCGCTTCAACCGATTTCCGGAGGTCGTGATATGCCTCGTCGAAGCGATTCACTGACGCTCTGGCGGTGGCAAGTGATTCGAGAGCAGGGGGCAGCAGGTCTCCCATCTTGTGATTGTCGGCTACCTCGACCGCCATTTCGAAGTGACGGATTGCCACTTCCCGGCGGCCGATACTCAGTTCGATGCGCCCGCAGGCAAGCAATGACGCCACTTCCTGAAGGGGAAAACCGCAGTCTCTGCTGAGCCGAAGAGCTTCTTCAATGATAGAGATCGCCTCAGCTTCGTGACCACGACCCGCCAGAATCGAGCCGAGCCGGACGCGCGCTTCCACCTCGGAGACCGTATTGCCGACCATCGTTGCCGTCTCCAGGCTTCTGCGGTACGACCATTCTGCGTCCTCCAGGAGGCCACTCCTGGACTGCGCTTCAGCGAGATTGTAATAGACGTCGATGGCGAATCTGCTGTCTCCGGCCATGGCCCCCTGGACGAGCCCTTCGGCTTCCTTCTCGAAGGACAGGGCCTGTTCGGTGTCGCCCATGAGAAGGGAGACTTCTCCAAGGTTGACGAGGAACTTGCCGACATCGCTCTTCCAACCCATCTCCCTGGCTGTCTTCAGGCCCTCGCCAAACTGCTCTACGGCGTCCTGGTACCGTCCAAGCCGCGAGAAGAGCGCTCCATATCCATTCCGGAACTTGATCGCGAGATGTGGAAGATTGTGCTCCTGAGCGATATGGTCGCCACGCTCGAACTCTTCCATAGCGCTGTCATACTCGCCGAGGTTATAGAAGCAGAAGCCCGCAAGGTACCGGGAAAGGCTCTGCCAATGTGGACTCTTCGCGTTGCCGGCTTTCATGTAGACTTCGTCGGCCATGACTTTCGCTGCACGAGCGTCACTGTCGGACAGCGCAAAGGCCTGGTCATAAAGCCGCTGCAGTTCGTCCTGAACAGAGTCCCCCAGACTGCTTCCGGCAAGTTTCACGTGCTCGTTCACGTCCGTTTTCATCGCAACAGTATATCGCGTTTTTTCAGCATTCTGTAGCAGAGGCCTACAAAAAACAGGAAGTCGGGGATGAACAGAGCTCGTCAGTCCCGTGCAGGCGGGAATCCAAGGTTCTTCGCGATAGCACAGACCTCCGCCGGATCCTGCAGGGTGTGCAGGCCCATGCCCACGAGATCGGCCCCGGCGCATCGGAACTCCAGCACGTCATCGGCAGTCCACGCTCCGCCCATCCCGATGATGGGGAGGCGTGTGAGCGAACGAACGGCCAGAAGCTTGGCGAGGGTCAGAGGTTTGAGCGCCGGACCCGAGAACCCTCCGGTAACCCGGGCGAGGAACGGCTTCCCAGTCGCAACATCAAAGCGCGCTGCCTGGGGACAATTGAACAGCGTTAGAACGTCAGCGCCCGCCTGCTCGCATGCGAGCACGACTCCCGGTAGGTCGGGGATCTCAAAGGGTAGCTTGGCAGCTATCGGTCTGTCGGGAAAGGCGCGACGCACCACCCCTATTACGTCACGAACGGCCTGTGGATCGGCGCCGATGACGCCGCACGAGGCTTCCACGTTGGGACAGGAGAGATTGAGTTCGAGGAGGTCAAAGCCATCGACGTGGGCGAGCGTCAGCGCCATGTCCTCGAACTCCTTCACCGTGTCGCCTGCGACGGAGAGAAACAGGTGCGTCGGAAACGGCATCAGGATCGGGTACACCATATCCAGGAACGCCTCGATCCCCGGGTTCTGCAACCCGATGGAGTTGATGAGGCCGAACCCGGTATCTACCAGACGCGGCGGCGGATTACCGATACGGGCATGGGGCGTGATCGTCTTGGCCGTGAAAGCACCCAGGGCCGAAGGGTCATAGTGTTCCCGCAACTCGGTCCCGAAACCACCGGGACCTGCAGGGATGATGACCGGACTCACAAACTGGAGCCCGGCAACGGTCAGTCCTGCCATGTCCACGACACCTCCTCTGCAGGGAACACCGGTCCGTCGGAGCAGACCAGCGCCACGCTGCCGTCCCGTTTGCGGACGGGGCAGCCCTTGCACAACCCTTCGCCACACGCCATTCGCTCCTCCAGAGAGAGCCAGATGGGACCGTCATGATATCGGTCTGCAAGCACGCGCAGCATGGGTGATGGACCACAGGCAAACAATGGACCTGCCTGGTGGCCCGAGAGAAACGCGTCGGTCACCAACTGCGGATTGACCGTGATGAGCGCCCCGGCCGGGAGGAGTGGAGCCAGGAAGTCGCGTTCCGCGTCGCTGGCGACCCCGGCGTAGAACGCAGCCACCGGGTGTGTCGCAGCCATGAACAGCAGCGGGGCGACGCCACACCCTCCTCCGACCAGCATTGGCACAGGTCCCTCTGGGAACCCGTTGCCCAGCGGCCCCTTGATCTGGACTGTCGCGCCGGGCTGAAGTCGCAGGAGTTGGTTCCACAGCAGTCCCCTGCGCCGAATGAGGAAGCTCGTCGTTCCGGCCTCCCGGTCCTGTGCGCAGATCGAGAATGGACGGGGAACGACCGGCCAGTCCCCCACTTTCAGCATCGCGAACTGGCCGGGATGCGCGCCCACACGCCAGTCCACAGCGAGCAGGAGTAGCGAGCGATCGGCAGAAAACGACATCTGCCGGACAAGGACGTCTGTCACAAGAGCCTCAAATATTCATGATGAGCCGGCTCTTGGTCTCCATCTCGTCTGTCCTGGGCCCATAAGAGATGTACGTGATGGGCACGCCGACCTGTTCTTCGATAAAGGTCATGTACTTGAGGAAGTTGACGTCATCCGTCGTGTGCCAGCCGGGCAGCTCTTCATAGACGGGTTCAGCGACGAAAAAGTCATGCGAGGTCGACGGGACGTCGCGCACGATCCCGTCGATGCGGTAGCCGGTGCAGACACGGACGGTCTTCAGCCCATTGAGCACGTCGGCCTTGGTGATAACAAGACTGGTGAGTCCCGACCGGAGAGCGGCGTACCGCAACGCCGGCAGATCCAGCCACCCGACGCGGCGTGGGCGGCCGGTCGTAGCGCCATACTCTTTTCCGCGCTCGCGGATGCCCTGCGCCATATCCGTATTGTCTTCACTGGGAAACGGCCCTTCTCCCACACGGGTCGTATAGGCCTTGAGGACGCCGGCCACATCGTCCAGCTCGAAGGTCGAGAATCCGACGGACGAGACGCCATGCGCCATACAGGACCCCGAGGTGACAAATGGGTACGTCCCGAAATCCAGGTCGAGCAGCACTCCCTGCGCTCCTTCGAACAGGACCGACGTGCTGCGGAAAACGTGTGCCATGTCGACCGCTCCGGTAATCTGGACTCCCAGCTCCAGCAAGCGGTCCCGTTGGCGCATGAGGAGTCCGGCAAGCTCTGCGGGCGGCATGGAAAGTTGGCCTCGGTACAGGTTCTGCTTAATCACCCAGGAGTTCTCCAAACGTTCCATCAGCATCTTCTCGTCGAACAGATGGCACAGCTTGACCCCTTCGCGGGATGCCTTGTCGGTATAGGCCGGTCCGATGCCGCGGCCGGTCGTGCCGATAGGCTCAGCGCGCATCGCTTCCAGCAGCTGGTCTTGCTGCTTGTGCCACGGCAGGACCAGGAAGGCTTCGGGGTCGACGGCGAACTTGGCCCCGACACCGGGAAAATCCTTTGCCAGTACTTCCACCTCTGCCACAAGCTGCTCCAGATCGACGACCATGCCGGCCCCCAGGAAGCCGCGGCCTGGTCCATCAGGCAGGATACACGGCAACAGGTGATTGACGTACTTCTTGTCTCCTACATAGATGGTATGGCCCGCGTTGGCGCCTCCCGCGAAGCGAACGATCCACTCGAAGTCCTTGGCGAAATAGTTGACGACCTTGCCTTTGCCTTCGTCGCCCCACTGGGCGCCGACCACTGCAACACGTTTCATGATTGTTCCTCCTTTGCATTGTCCAGGCCGAACCGCGCGTAGACCGGTCCGATATTCCTCAGGTAATAATGCGGGTCAAAGAGGCCCTCCAGCTTCGCAGATGGGAGCAGCGTGCCGATGCGCGACTCCGTCGCACACAGGGTCCGGAAGTCCGCTCCACGCTCCCATGCAGTGAGCGCGAGACCCTGCACCAGCGTATACGCGTCCTCGCGCGCCATGCCCCGTGCAACGAGCGCCAGCATGACCCGCTGCGAGAAGACGAGATTGTGCGATGCGGTGAAGTTGGCCTCCATGCGCGCCGCATCCACGACCAGGCCATCCATCAGCCAGGTCACGCGGTCGAGCATGTAGTACGTCGTCATCACAGCATCCGGCAGGATGACACGCTCCACGGACGAGTGTGAGATGTCGCGCTCGTGCCATAGAGCGACGTCCTCGTAGGCCGCCGTCACGTACCCGCGCAGTAACCGGGCCATCCCGCAGAGGCGCTCACACAGGATCGGGTTCTTCTTGTGCGGCATCGCCGACGATCCCCGCTGGCCGGCTTTGAACGGCTCCTGGGCTTCGCGGACCTCGGTGCGCTGCAGATGGCGGATCTCCGTTGCCATGCGTTCCACCTGCGCGCCCACCAGCGCGAGCATCGCCACGAACTCCGCGTGCTGGTCGCGGGGGACGATCTGTGTGGAGCATTTGGACGCAGCCAGCCCCAGGCGGCCCAGGGCGATCTGCTCGACACGCGGGTCGATGTTGGCATAGTTGCCGACCGCGCCGGAGATCTTGCCGCAGGCGACCCCGTCTACGGCATGCGTCAGTCGCTCCTGGTTCCGTTCCGTCTCCGCAAGCCACGACAGGAACTTGAGTCCAAATGAGGTGGGCTCGGCGTGGATGCCGTGCGTCCTCCCCACCACCACGGTACCGCGGTACCGGACCGCCTTGTCGGCGAGAACGCCGTGAAGCATGTCCAGCTGTTGCAGGAGCAGCTGTCCCGACTGCTTCAGTGCAAGACCCAGTGCTGTATCGACGACGTCCGAGGAGGTCATCCCCAGGTGGAAGAAGCGCGCCTCGTCGCCCATGGCATGCGTGGCGGACTTGATGAAGGCGATGACGTCGTGGTCGACCGTCGCCTCGATCGCGTGGATGTCATCGACATCGATGACCGCACGCTGGCGGATACGGTCGGCAGTCCCTGCAGGAGCCACCCCAAGGTCTTCCCACGCCGCCGTGACGGCGCATTCCACCTCCAGCCACCGCTCGTACTGAGCCCGTTCGGTCCAGATCTCGCGTACCGGTGGCAGTGCATATCGATCGATCATTGTCGTTCCTCCTTTGCCGTGGCACCCTGCTGCGCAGCGATGTCCGTGCGCCAGTGCGCACCCTCGAACTGGATGGCCCGTATGCCGGCGTATGCCCGTTCCTGCGCCTGTGCCATCGTGGCGCCACAGGCGGTGACTCCCAGCACGCGACCTCCGGCTGTGACGATCCGGCCGTTCTCCCGCCTCGTGCCTCCATGGAAGACGACCACGTGTTCGGGGACGTCCTCCAGACCTGCGATCATCATACCGCTTTCCGGCGTCGCCGGGTATCCGCGGGACACCATTTGCACGCACACCACCGCCTCGTCTCGCCACCCGATCTGCATACCCTCGAGGCGCCCGTCGGCACAGGCCGTGAAGGCAGGAACGATGTCTCCGTCCACGCGCGGCATCAGAACCTGCGTCTCCGGGTCACCAAACCGGCAGTTGAACTCCAGGACCTTGATCCCGTCCCTGGTCAGCATGCAGCCGGCGTACAGGATCCCGCGGTAGTCGATGTGCTCGTCGGCAAGCCCTGCCAGCACCTTTTGCGCAATCTGGCGCTCTGCTTCCTGCTGAACGTCGGGCCCGGCATCCGGAACCGGGCTGTACGCACCCATGCCGCCGGTATTGGGGCCCCGGTCCCCGTCGTTCACCCGCTTGTAGTCACGGGCGGGAGCAAGCGGGACCATTGTGTGCCCGTCACACAGATACAGCAGCGAGCACTCCCTGCCCGACAGAAACTCCTCGAGCAGCAGATGACCCGTTCCCGACAGCCGCTCCACCGCCGACTGCGCTTCCTCCCGGTTGGCAGCAACGATGACACCTTTCCCCGCCGCAAGACCGTCCGCTTTCACGACGACGGGAAACCCCAGGTCGTCAAGATGCCCCAGCGCATCCGCGCTACCAGCGCACGCGATGGCACGCGCGGTCGGGATGCCATGCCGGCGGCAGAACTCCTTCGCAAACGTCTTGCTCCCCTCGAGCCGTGCCCCGTCTGCTCCAGGCCCCAGGACACGAACGCCCGCAGCGCGGAGTTCGTCGGCAAGGCCCTTTGTCAGCGGGCCTTCAGGACCCACGGCGACAAGGTCCACGACATGGCTCACCGCGAATGCGACGATGCCGGATGTATCGTTCGCCGCTATCGGAATGCAGGTGGCGCACTGCGCGATGCCGGCGTTGCCAGGAGCGGCCCACAGGCGTTCCACCAGCGGGCTCTGCCGTATCTTCCAGCACAGCGCATGTTCGCGTCCTCCGGAACCGACGACAAGGATGTCCATGATTAGCCCTGGTGCCGGAAGTGGCGCACGCCGGTGAACAGCATGGCCATTCCCGCCTCATCTGCCGCCACGATGGATTCTGCGTCGCGGACGGAGCCACCCGGCTGGATGATCGCCCCGATCCCCGCCGCTGCGGCAGCCTGGACACAGTCGGCAAAGGGGAAGAACGCGTCGGATGCGAGGACGGCTCCTGCTGTCGCCCTTGTCGACTGTCGAAGCGCATTCTGCAGTGCCCAGATGCGGTTGGTCTGTCCGGGACCGACCCCGATCGTCGCTCCGTCCCGTGCAAGCACGATCGCATTCGACGTGACGTGTTTGACAACGCGCCAGGCAAACAGCAGGTCAGCCTGCTCCCGGGCAGTGGGGGGCCGGTGCGTCACCACCCGTGGTTCGTCCCCCAGCAGCAGCGTATCCCGGTCCTGAGCCAGCACGCCGCCGCGCACCTCACGCAACGAACACTCGCACGGCGTCGGGGTGGCTGGAGCGACACACAGGACGCGCAGGTTCTTCTTCTTCCGCAGGACCTGCAGGGCGCCGTCGGTGTATCCCGGCGCGAGAACGATCTCCAGGAACACCTCGGCGAGTGACGCGGCCAGCGGTTCGTCCACGGTCCCATTGAGCGCGACGACCCCGCCATAGACGGACACGGGGTCGCCATCGCGGGCTCCCCGCCAGGCGGTCATCAGGTCGCAGCTCGTGCCAACGCCGCAGGGATTGCTGTGCTTGAGCGCGACGACGGTCGGGACATCGGCCGGGAACTCCGCCAGACATGACAGAGCGGCGTCCGCATCCCCAATGTTGTTGAAGGAGAGCTCTTTGCCACCCAGCTGTTCGGCCGTCGCGACCGAACCAGGGGCCGGCAGGGGATCCTTGTACAGGGCCGCCGCCTGATGAGGGTTCTCGCCGTACCGGAGGTCCTGTGCCCGGTCCCAGGTACGTGTCAGCTGCTCGGGAAAGCGGACACCCAACTGGTCCCCGAACCACTGCGCAATGAACGCGTCATAGGCGGACGTGTGGCGGAAGGCGCGGGCGGCCAGGCTGCGCCGGGTAGTGTCACTCGTATCTCGGTCACGTTCGTACTCCTCCAGAACACGCTCGTAGTCCGCTGGATCGACGACCACGGTGACGGACGCATGGTTCTTGGCAGCCGCGCGGATCAGGGATGGGCCGCCGATGTCGATCTGCTGGACCGCTTCCTCCCACGTCACTCCTGCGCGCGCCACGGTCTGGCGGAACGGATACAGGTTCACGACGACGAGATCCACCGGCGTCACACCGAGTGTCTGCAGTTGCTGCATGTGCTCCGGCAGGTCTCGCCGCGCAAGGATCCCGGCATGGACGGCCGGATGAAGCGTCTTGACGCGTCCATCCAGGCACTCCGGGAAGCCCGTCACGTCGCTGACCGGCGTCACAGGGATACCGGCCCCCGCGAGGGCCGCCGCCGTCCCGCCGCTGCTCACGATCTCCCAGCCCATGGCGACCAGCCGCTTCGCCAGGTCCGTCACACCCGTCTTGTCTGATACGCTGATGATTGCCCTGCGTGTCATATTCCCTCCTTGTCGATATGGACTCTGCGCCCGTCGACCGACAGCAGACCCCTGCAGCACAGCCCCACCGCCTCCGGCAGCAGCCGATGTTCGACTTCCAGGACACGTGCGCCCAGTGACGCCGCGTCATCGCCGTCCAGCACGGGGACAGCCTCCTGCGCAATGATCGGCCCGGTGTCGGTCCCCTCGTCCACGAAGTGGACGGTCACGCCCGTCACCTTCACGCCTGCGTCCAGGACGGCCTGATGGACATGCTCTCCGTAGAAGCCGTGACCGCAGAACGCGGGGATCAGCGAGGGATGGACGTTGATGATGTGATTCCGCCACTTCGCCACGGTCGCCGGGTCCAGCACGCTGAGATACCCGGCACAAACGATGATGTCGATACGGTTGTCCTCCAGGGCGGCTCTCACAACGGCATCGAATGAGCTTGTTCCCAGACTTCGCCGGTCCACCAGCAGCCCCTTGACTCCATGGCGGCGAGCCCGCTCCAGCACGCCCGCGGGGCGGTCGGCGATGACGACGGCCACGAC
>JBAQYC010000075.1:0-3709 GCA_049299835.1 Candidatus Cryosericum sp.
TACCTGTGGGGCTCTGTCTGCTGGGGCCTCGTCCTCAGTTTCGTTGTCAAGCACGAAGACATCCGGCTCAAGGACAACCCCGGCCTTTCAGGGAGTGTCCGCCAATACGGCTGGGGCTACGGCCTCACTGTCGGGTTCCTCGATGTTATGAAGGGCTATTTGCTCGGCCTGTTCCTGCGTTACATGGTGGTCCCTTCATGGGTCCTGATCCTCTCGTTCATGGCCGTCATCGTCGGTCACAACTGGCCCCTCTTTTTCCAGTTCAGAGGGGGAGGCGGTATCGCCACAACCCTGGGGGTCCTGCTGCAGGGGTACCCGGTGGCGATCCTGTGGGCTCTCCCTTTTGCGGCTACCGCCGGCGTCATCTGGAAGCTTGTCCCCCCTGTCAAAGCCAACGTGCACTTCTCTCCTTTCATCTCAGCAGTCGGCGCCGTCCCCGCAGCTGTCTGGATCGTCATTCACAGGCCGTGGTACCCGGACTATATCATCGTCGTCGCCCTTGCTGCCTCCGTTCTCATCAAAGGCAATCAGTTCCACCTCCAGGCACAACGGTTCCGCACCTACGCATATGGGATGCGCGACCGTTTCATGGACCACTATCGAGACAACAACCCGCCGCCAGCGCCATAACCCGCAGATTCCGGAGAGAAGCAGGGGTCCCTTTCGGAGCCCCTGGTCTTGCAAGATCACGAGCGAGCGTACACCTCGGTTCCTCCGATGAACGTGTGTTCAGTGACGCCTTCAGGCTCCCACGGCTCCGCTTTGAACAATGCCAGATCAGCAACGGAGCCAGAGCGTATCTCGCCATATCCCTCCAGGCCAAGGATGCCGGCCGGGACACTTGTTACCGATTCAAGGGCCTGCTCAGCAGAGACACTGCGACCAACAAGAAGTCCCAAGGAGATCCGCAGGTACCTGGCCGGATAGTTGGGATGCCCCGCAATGATGGCCGTACGAATGCCGTTCTGGAAGAGATCGGCGGCATTCTCAGGGTGTAACCGCTTTGCCTCATCAATGCTCCTGGACATGATAATTGGACCGAATGCCACCATCGCATCTTTCTCTTTGAGCTCGCCAATTACGCGATCCGCGTCAAACGCGCCAGTGATGACGTAATGAAGCCCAAACTCCTCGGCGAGGCGAACCGCTGTCATGATATCGTCCGCTCGCAACGCCTGGATAAACGCCACATCTTCACCTGCAAGAAGAGGGAGCATGGCCTCGTACTTCATGTTGTACTCCTTCTTCTTCACCTTGTACTCGCGTGCCTTCGTAAGGATGTCGCGGATCAGGAACGCATTGCCCATGCGCGTCATAGGGGTTCGTTTCTGACCGTGGGCCTGCTTCGGGTAATTGCCCAGTGAGAACTTCATACCGAATGGAGCCTTGATACACATGTCGTCCGCAGTTGCGCCGACCATGTGTACGACTGCGCCCCTCCCTCCTACGACGTTGCTGCTGCCCGGCAGAACCAAAGCCGTCGTCACGCCTCCCATGACACTCTTCGCAATGCTCGTGTCGTAGGGACTCAGTCCGTCTATTGCCTGCATCTCCGGCGTCACGGCATCCGTCGCTTCGTTCAGATCGTTTCCTTCAAACCCAAGCGATTCCTCTTTCAGACCGATGCCGGAGTCGATGTCGATAAGGCCGGGGGTCACCCAGTCAGCCGAATAGTTACATCGCTCTCCAGGATTGCCTGATGTCTCCACTGAGACAACGCGCGGTCCGTCGACCGTGACGATAGCATCGTTCATGATCTCATGTCCATCAAACAGATGCTGAGCGGCTATCCTGATCATGCGTTCACCTCCCATGCAAGCTTGCCGTTCACGAATGTCTTCTCTGCGACACTGCTCGCCTTGAAGGGATGACCGCTCCATATGACAAGATCCGCGTCTTTTCCCCTGGCGATGCTGCCGATATGGTCCTCGAGCCCGAGGATCTTCGCCGGGTTGATCGTAATGAACTCCAGGGCCTCCTGTTCCCCCGCTCCACCCTCATAAGCCGCGATGGCAGCTTCCAGTCGAAGAGACTCGATCGGGATCACTGGATGGTCCGTCATGATGGCAGTGAGCACACCCGCCTCGTGGAGAAGATGCGGCGTATTGAATGAGGATGATGCGGTTTCGACTTTGGGCGAAACGTCGAGGAGCGGACCCGTAATCACCGCCACGCCCGCCCCGGCTAGCTCATGGCGTACGCGCACGCTGTCCGTTCCATGTTCAATGACCATGCGAATGTCAAATTCATCGCGGATGCGCACCATCGTTACCATGTCGTCGGCGCGGTGTGAGTGCATTCTGAGTGGGATCTCGCGGTCGAGAACCTTGCACAGCACTTCCATGTCGAGATCGGTAGCAGGCGGCTCGGCGCCGGCACGACGCTCTTTGTAGTCACGCGCCTTCGACAACGCCTCGCGCAGGACCTTGGCGGTACCCATTCGCGTGCTGGGGAGCTGATTCTTGGCCTTGTACACACGCTTGGGGTTCTCTCCCGACGCAGTCTTGAGCCCGGCAGGATTCTGAATCACCATCTCATCGATACACTGACCGGCCGTCTTCATCGTGATGCTCTGGCCACCGATGACATTACCACTGCCTGGACCCGTGAACACGGTAGTGATACCGCCCGACAGAGCATCAGCAAACCCGGAATCCCAGACATAGACTGCATCGATCGCACGACAACCCGGTGTCGAGGGGGTGGTCATCTCGTTCTCATCTTCACCAATCTCTCCGACTTCGAGGTTGACGATGCCAAGGTGCGTGTGCGCATCTACAAAGCCCGGCACGACGTACTTTCCTGTAGCGTCAACGACAGTCGCGCCAGCCACATCGACCCGTTCTTTGAAAACCTCGGTGATCTTGCCATCATCACCAAGCAACACGGACCCATCCTCAATGATGCCGTCGGTGACAGTAAGGATCGTGCCTCCATGTATGAGAATCATACGACTCCTTTCCTGAAGGGGCAAAGAAGAACCTCCTTCGGACTTTTCTTCGGTAAGCGAATTATACTTGCGCAGCAAGAAACTGCAAGGATGCATAATGCAGACGTGGAGTGACGACCAAAAACACATATACTGAGCATATAGTTGCGCCTTTCCGGGGAGGAACCAGTGAAGACAAGCGATGTGGCAGTACTTGTCATTGATATGCAGCAGGACTTCCTGTCTCCGGCATCGCCGCTCTATGTCGCAGGAGGGCCGGCCATGGTCCCAAATCTCCGGAGAGCGCTGAAGGCTGCCCGATCCGCCAACGAGTCAATTGTCCATGTGACTCGCCGCCATCGAGCCTCGGGGATCGATGTCGACCAGGGCCGGCGAGCACTCTTTGCGGAAACCGGAGGATTTCTGGTGGCAGGGACTCCTGGAGCCGAAGAACTACCCGAACTTGCGCCTCTCCCCGGGGATTTCATCGTCGTCAAGACGCGCTGGTCGGGATTCTTTGCGACTGATCTGGATGCTTTGTTGCGCCGGCTTGGTGTCCACAGACTGGTCCTTACCGGAGTGCAGACCCCCAACTGTATCCGCGCAACGGCGAACGACGCTCTCTCACTGGACTATGCGACAACCGTACTCTCGGATGCCACCGCGTCCCAGACGGACGAGATCCAGCAGGCCAACCTCAGAGACATGGCTGCCATGGGAGTGGGCATTATGACCGTCTCACAATTTGAGCGATCGTCAAGCCTCTAGCCCTGGAGCACT
>JBAQYC010000076.1:0-10199 GCA_049299835.1 Candidatus Cryosericum sp.
GGATTCCTTCTATGCCACCACGTTCTTCCAGCTGCTGGCCGTCGCCGTCTGCTCGCTCATATACGCTCTGGCGACGAAGCAGACGCTCGTCGTGAACCCGGTGTCATGGCCATCCCTGCTGTACCTCGCCACCTTCACGACGGTCCTCACTCTTCTCCTGCAGAATCGGTTTCAGCACGACGTGACGGTCGCGCAGGCCAGCGTGATCTACTCGCTGGAACCCGTGTTCGCTACCCTGCTGGCGGTCCTGTTCATCGGCGAGCAGATGAGCCCTGCCGTTCTCGTGGGCGGCGTCCTCATGTTCACGGCTTCCGCGATCTCGTAGCACGCCGAGCAGCAGTCAGACAACATGTGGGGGTAGATCCCTTGCAGGGGCGTCCACTCAGGCTAAACTGTTTCGGAACCTGAACCATATCCTGCCGGTCGAAAAGGACGGACGATGCATCACGAACTGAGACGCTACTGGACAGCCATCTGCCATCTTGGCACAAACATGCGGTTTCTGCTTGGCGGCGCAGCCCTGCTCGGGATGGGAAACGGGATCTTCATGACCTTCTTCAACCTGTATCTCAAACAGGGCGGACTGGGTGAAGCCTTTCTCGGCCGGCTGAATTCCCTCGGGACGATCGGGTCTCTTGCCCTTGCCATTCCGGCAGGACTGCTCGTGACCCGCCTCGGCAGCAGAAAGTCACTCGTCCTCTCGTGTGCGCTCATTGCCGCGTTCGGCGCCCTCCAGGCCAACGTGCTGGTGCCCGTTCTGCTGGTCATCCTGCAGATCGGCGTTTCAGCCAGCACTATGCTGTATGGGGCCACCTTCAAGCCCGAGATGATGCGCAGTACGGACCCTGCGGACCGGCAGGTCGCCTTCAGCCTCGCGTTCACCGTGGGGACAGTCATGTCGGTCATCGCCTCGATCGTTGGAGGTCTCTTGCCGCGTCTGTTCGCACGATTTGGAGCGTCTCCTCTGACGGGGCTCCGCCTGACACTTCTCGTGGGGGCAGGATTCATCCTTGCAAGCACGGCCGTTTTCATTCGCCTGAGGGACCATCGCGGTGACAACGGTGAACCAGCCGGAAGCAGCTCCTGCAACCAGACGGATGAGCCGGAGATCACCTCCTCGTGGAAGCGCTTCGCATTCCGGTACGCAGCAGTCAACGTTATCATCGGGTCTGGTGCAGGACTGAGCATTCCCTACCTGAACCTGTACTTCACCGACCGCTTTCAGGCGAGCACAGTAGTGGTCGGCAACCTGTTCGCCATGAGCAACGTCGTCCTCACGGTCGGCGTTCTGCTGGCCCCATGGCTGGTCCGGCGAGCGGGCCTGATGCGCACCATCGCTGTCACCGTCGGGGGTTCGCTCGTGTTTCTCGTCATCATGGCATTCACCCACAACATCATCGTGGCCGCCATAGCGTTCTGGATGCGCGCAGGCCTCATGATGTGCTCAACGCCTGTCACCGACAAGTTCTGCCTGGAGCTGGTGCCGGCCGAAAAGCGTTCCGTGGCCCACAACATCTTTCAGATGGCATGGACCGGGTCCTGGGCTGTCTCGACCGCACTCGGAGGCTGGCTCATCCAGAAGACGGGGTTCAGTCTCCCAATGATGCTGACGGCGGCCATCTACGGCATCTACCTCGCTGTCTTCATCCTATCCTTCCGTCATCATCCTGCGATGCAGCACACCGGTTCTGTCTGCCCGCCGACGATTCCCGTACAGACCGACTAGTCGACTGCGAGCATCACGGAAATCCGCACCAATCGCGGTCAAACGTGTATTCCGGAAGAGATGAGAAAGGCTTTTGACTGGTCCAGACGCTGGTGGTGTCCCAGTCAGTCTGAACCGGCACGCTGGGCCAGCAGCCGCCAGACCAGCAATGCTGCATCCCGCCGTGCCAGCGGCTTACCGGCATACTCCATGACCTTCTCGAACCCATGCTGAGTGCAGACGACAAGCAGAGCGTCATCACCGACAGGATCATTCATCTGGGTCTTCATGGCTTCGACCTCGCCACCGAACCCGGCCGCCGTCAGGAGCATGTGGATACCATCACTGCCACTCATCCGCTTCTTGGGCTGGAACGAAAGGTCAATCAGTCCGTCGTCAAGATACGCGTTGCGCAGTGATGTAAACATCCAGTGGCTGCGCTCGATGCCCCACCCGGAACCTTCCACCTGCCGGTAGCGTAGCCCAAACCATGCGTGCCGGATCTGGGTACGCACGTCCAGGACACGATCCCATACGCTTCTTGTCCATGCATATGCGCGTATCCAGCCGTTTGTTTCGTCGCCTGCCGTGGGGGTCTCAAGGCGCTGTGACGTCCGCTCCGGCTGCTGCAGGACTCGATCGAGAAGCACCACGAACTCACCACCGTTGATCTGACGGTCGAGTTGAAGATCGCCATCGGGGGCTCCTCGGAGAATATTCAGGTCCAACAGACGCTGGATACGTGCATCCAGCGGAGCTGCTGTCTCGGCAGGCTGGGCGAGCACACCACCTGTGACGCTCATGACAACGATGAGGGCGACGAGCAGGACAACAGTCCGTCTCATATCGCCACCTTCTCCCGGTACCACGTGCACTCACTCATGCGTCCCGAAACCTCCCTGTCACTGCGTTGTCGCAATCCTCACTTGCGGCCTCGCCTCATGCTACCACCCGCCATGTCACTGTCAAGCGCGCACGGTGCCGATGGTCACGAAGCAGGCAGTCACCGACCCTTGTGTCTTCCCGCATGGGGCATCAGTCCCGGTGCCTGCGGTTTGGGCGGCTTCTCGCCGATGAGCAGTGCGCGCAACTGAGCGATCTTGTCGCGCAACTTGGCCGCCTCCTCGAACTCCAGCGACTCGGCATGTGCAAGCATCTCCTCGTTGAGCTGGATGACCAGGGCCTGCACCTCGGTCGGCGACATCTTCGCCAGCATCTCCCTGCCCAGTTTCTCAACTTCGTCCGGCTGGCGCCACGGCAGGTCGATCAGTTCCGAGATGGCCTTATGGATGGTTTGCGGCGTGATGCCGTGTTCTTCATTGTAGGCCAGCTGGTAGTCGCGGCGGCGGCGGGATTCGGCCATGGCGCGGCTCATCGAGCCGGTAATCTCGTCGGCGTACATGATGATGGTGCCGGACACGTTGCGGGCGGCCCTGCCCATGGTCTGCAGGAGGGACGTCTCGCTGCGCAGGAACCCTTCCTTGTCCGCATCCAGGATGGCGACCAGGGAGACTTCCGGCAGGTCCAGGCCTTCGCGCAGCAGGTTGACGCCGACCAGGACATCGATGTCCCCCGTGCGCAGCTGCCGCAGGATGTGCACGCGGGCGAGCGCATCCAGGTCGCTGTGCAGATACTGCGCCTTGATACCCTCCTGCTGGAGGTAGTCCGCCAGCAGTTCCGAACTCTTCTTCGTCAGCGTCGTGACAAGCACGCGCTGCTGCTTCTCGACACGCTGTCGTATCTCGCCGATCAGGTTGGGGACCTGGTCTTTGCTGGGGCGCACCTCGATGACAGGGTCGACGAGGCCCGTGGGGCGCAGCAGCTGCTGTGCGACCTGCGCCGACACCTGGTACTCGTAGTCCGAGGGTGTGGCGCTCACAAAGATGGCCTGTTTTACATACCGCATGAACTCGTCGAACGTGAGCGGACGGTTGTCGAGCGCCGACGGCAGGCGGAAGCCATAGGCGATCAGCGTCTGCTTCCGCTGGCGGTCACCGTTGAACATCCCGCGGATCTGCGGGATGCTGATGTGCGACTCGTCCACGAAAAGGAGGAAGTCTTTGGGCAGGAAACTCAGGAGCGTGTACGGCTCGGAACCCGGGGCACGTCCACTGAAGTAGCGGCTGTAGTTCTCGATGCCGGCGCAGTAGCCTGCCTCGCGCAGCATCTCCACGTCGTTCTTGGTGCGCTCCTCGATGCGCTGGGCCTCCACGAACTTGTTCAGCGACGTGAACGCCGCGACGCGGTCCTCCATGTCCTTCTGGATAAGTGCGATGTACTTCTCGATGCGCTCCGGGCTGGTCACGAACTGCGCGGCAGGGAAGAAGATAAACTCTTTGTACTCCTTGATGACCTGGCGCGAACCCAGGTCGAACTCCTGGATCTTCTCGACCGTGCCGTCCAACGACAGCCGGATGCGGATGCCGGTCTCCGTCTCCTTGGGCATGACTTCCAGCGTCGAACCGCGCACGCGGAAGGAGCCACCCTTCCCCACGTCCTCGACACGTTCATATCGGAGTCCGATGAGCGAGCGAGCAATCTCGTCGCGCTTCATGGCCGCGCCCTGGGTCACCGTCAGCAAACCCTCTCGATACTCTTCCGGCGAATCCCAGCCGTAGATGCAGCTGACGGAGCTCACCACGATGACGTCCTTGCGCTCGATGAGCGACCGGATGGTCGAATGGCGCAGGCGGGCGATGTCCTGGTTGATGTCTGCGTCCTTGGCGATATACAGGTCGATCGTCGGGACGTAGGCTTCGGGCTGGTAGTAGTCGTAGTAGCTGACGAAGTACTCGACCGCGTTCTCCGGGAAAAAGGCCTTGAACTCGCTGTAAAGCTGAGCAGCAAGCGTCTTGTTGTGACTCAGGACCAGGACCGGTCGGTCGAATTCCTTGATAACGTTTGCCATCGTGAACGTCTTGCCGGAACCGGTGACGCCAACCAGCGTCTGGAAACGGTCGCCCTCCTGGATACCGGCGATCAGCTTGGCGATAGCCTCCGGCTGGTCCCCCGACGGCTCAAATGGTGCCTTCAGCTTGAAGATACTCAATTGTGAACCTCCATTGTACCAGGTACAATGGTCTTCACATTCGGACGGGTACGCCGGCGCTGTTTTTCCAGGTTCGCTGGACGCGGCTTGCCCGCACACTCCCGGACATATGACAGAAACGGACCATTCGGGTCCCCGGCCGCGCCGCGGAAATCGACTGGCAGCCAGTCCACTGCAAGCCATGAAGGCAATGGCGCGAACCCTGCCATGGCCGCGCAACTCGACCAGCGCCACTCCTCCGGAGAACGCGCCAGATGGGCCCGCACCGGGTTGAGCAGCAGGTAGCTCGCCGCATCGACCAGATAATTGTCATTGAGCACGAGTCCCGACCAGTAGCGGCCCTGGAAAACGTGCCCCGAGCGCAGATATCTGCTGTTGTACCGCCTGGTGTACTCCAGGTCCAGGTCCCGCATCCCTAACGACAGGTTAGGTTGAGGGGTCTCCAGCAACAGATGGTAGTGATTGCCCATGAGGCAGTACGTGAAAATGCGCCAGCCAAATTCCGAGGCGACGTCGCCCATGATGCCCAGGAAGGCTTTCCAGTCAGCTTCTTCCCGGTAGATCATCTCCTGACCGTTGCCCCGGTTGGTTACGTGATACACGGCTCCCTCGTATTCAATACGCGGTACTCTGCCCACTTCACACGCCTCCCCAAAAAGCTAGATGATCAATTATGAATGCCATTGTACCTGGTACAAGAGGATTCACAATTCGCGCGCCCAGCCGAGAAGTGGGTCCGCTGGTGCGGAGCCGCCACATTCGAGGAAGGCCTGTTCGACGTTCATAACGTGCGCTTCGGCGTTCTCGACAAGCCTGCCGAAGACCATGCCCATGCACGCCGCCACGGCCGCGTCTACCGTGCCGCCCGCCCGGACGACACTCTCGACCCGCGTGCGCAGTTCAGACAAATAGGAGCGGTCAGCCTCGATGCGCCGCGCGATCTCGGCGCGGTCACACGTGATGTTCCCATGGCCGGGCACCAGCACTTCGATCACCATCCCCGCAAACATACCCAGCGTCCGCTCGAAGACATCGAGCCGGTCGCTCACGAACGGGATCTCGAGATCGCTCAGGAGGTCTCCAGCCCACAGGCACGCGGACTCGGGGTCATATACTGAGAGATGGTCACGCGCATGTCCGGATGTATGGAACAGCTGGACACGGGTCTCCCCGACCATGAGTCCGATGATGTGGTCAACGGTCTGGTCGGGCATGGGCGGGTCAAACGAAGCAGGAGGCATGATGCCTTCCGCCTCATAGAAGCGCCGTATGGAATTCTGCGTCCGTTCCAGGTCGAGGGCTGTCTGAGCAATATACGCCTGCTGCGCCACGATGCGCGCGCCGGCGAACCGCGCCGCTCCCAGGACATGGTCCCAGTGATGATGAGTGATCACGACCGTCTCGACCTCCAGCTGCTGCGCCTCGCAGAATGCGGCGATGTCCTCCACCTCGTCGGGAAAGAGCGCCGGGTCGATGAGCGCCGCCTGACCTCTGTCATGCAGGATGCCGGTGTTCATGGCATATCCACGGCATTTCGCCGCCCAGACATGAGGCGTCAGCGTTTCGAACCGAAGGCTCATGTCAGACAGCCTGCACCAGGGGAAGGGCGTAGCGCCAGACGAGCACCACGAAAGCCGCGCTGCCGGCCAGCACGAACAGGTGCCAGATCTCATGGAAGCCCACGACACCGGGCCAGGGATTGGGCTTCCTGATCGCGTACAGCAGGGCCCCAACGCTGTAGGCAAGACCTCCGGCAAGCATCCAGGCCATGCCGCCCCACCCGATGGCACGCTGGAGTGGTACCGTCGCCCACACCGCGACCCAGCCGAGCAGGACGTACAGGCCGGCTTTGAGGCCGCGAGGAGCGTCGAGCCAGAAGACGTCTGTCATGATCACGGCACCGGCCAGTCCCCAGACGGACCAGCAGAGCGTGGCGCCCAGCCTGCCGCCCAGCACGACCAGGCAGATGGGCGTGTAGGATCCCGCGATGAGGACCGAGATACTGATATGGTCAAACCTGCGCAGCATGACGTGCGTCTTCGGACTGACGTCGAGCAGGTGATAGGTGGCACTCGCCGAGTACAGGAGGACCATGCTGAGGCCATAGACAAGGAAGGGGGCAGCAGCTCTTGTACCGCCGCGAATGACAGCGTCTCTGACGAGCAGGATCGTGACCACGATGGAAGCCAGACTTCCGAGCAGGTGCGAAATACCGTTAAAGGGTTCCTTGAACCGGACCACGAGTGTCTCCTAGGTCGCCCTGCTCAGGATGACGGTGACGGTACGCAGCTGTGCGTTATACAGGATCTCCGCGCCGAAGGTCTCGCTTATGAAGCGGAGGGGGAGCATGGTCCTGCCCCCACTGATGCGAGGAGCCACCTTGGGGTTGGCTGGGTCGATGAGCACGTCGACACCGTCGACCCGTGCGGTCGGCTTGCCGATCCACAGCTCGACCTTCCTGCTGCCGATGAGCGTGACCTTCTGCTCTTTGGCGTTCCAGAGGACCTGAGCCCCCAGCGGGGTGGCGATGTACCGGACAGGAAGGATCGTCCGTCCGTTCTCGACGACGGGCGCCGTTTCCATGGGGACGGTCACGCCGTTCATGACGACCGTGGGCTTGTCGAGCGTGAAGATGAGGGTCCCTCTGGTAATGGGATTGGTGATGATGATAGGTGTCGCCTTGGCGGGGCCGGCCGGATTGCTGACATTGCCCTGAGTATCCTCGCACATGACCCAGTAATAATAGGTGGACCGCTCCAGAGGGCCACGATCGACGAATTGTGTCGCTTCCGGTTTTGCCTCGCCCACCAGTTCGGCTGTCTCGATGTCGGGTGCACCCTGCTTGCGGTAGACGTCGTAGCGTGCGACAGGGTGACTGCCCGCTGCCGCGGCCGTCCATGTGATACGGACCTGACCCTGTTCTCCGATCGCAGAGAGAGCGCCGGGGTCGCCTGGAGGAGCGAAGCGCGGACTGATACCAACCGCACATCCACCAGTTGTCACACGGACAGGAGCGCCACCGAGAGAAACGGTCCCACGCAGGTTGACCCCGGTCTTCTCCGTTGAAGCCAGGGCCGTGAACCGCAAAGATGCCAGGATGGTCTCGCCTCCCGACAGTCCTGTAATATCGCTCTGGATATGGAGGATGCCGGGCTCCAGAGAGGACCCGACTGGAGTCGTCAGAGACGCAGAGGACTCGGTACCCTGCAGAGCAACGAGTACCGGATCCCAGGCTACCGTGAGATCCACATGGTCAAACAGCATCTGCAGATTGCGCGCCTTCAGGTCGAGGGCGAACTCATCACCCTCACCGACACGCACGCTCTGCGGCGACAGGATGAAGCCGACGGTCGGTGTCGGTGCAAACCCCGCCTTGACGGGAACAGTCATGCGTATGTCACCAACGGTGAATGTGATCGTGCCGGTATTGTTGGCATTGGGATCGACCCAGCGTGCGTCGATGCCGACCGTGAACGCCTGGCTGCCGTCAAAGGTGAGCGGGCTGACCCGGATCCAGTTGGCCGATGTTGTGACGACTCCCTGGAGCGATGTCGTTCCGCTCATCTGAACAAGGAGCTGTCCGGTAATGCCGGCTCCCGCCTTCAACACGCCGAAATCAAGGTTGACCGGCGAAGGTATGAGGGCAACCGGGACCGTTGCCATCGGAGCCAGGATCGGCGCGACCAGCGTGATGAGGGCTGCGGACGTATCGACCGTGACCTCGAACGGAGCGGAGCCGGCTGCAGTCAGCTGCACAAGGTGGGGCCCGGGGACCGTTGCAACTGCACATGGCGTCAGCAGAGGGTGAGTCACGCCGTCGATCGACACGGTGGCACCGAGCGGCACAGGATCGACGACGAGCAATCCAGGCTGCCCGGGTGGAAGCACCTGCAGGACTCGCGTTGTCGACGTGAAGGGAATCATGCCCGAAACACCTGCGACGGCAGACGACCCGGCGGTGAAGGTCACGGTCAGCTGGTACCGGCCTGCCTGCAATATGCCGGCAGGCGTTCCACCGACAAAGTACCGGACTTCCCCTGTCTGCTCGCCGGGGGTCGTCATGGACACTGTGCCCGCCGGCGTGCCATAACGCCTTGCAACCAGCATTGAGCTGTCGACGAGATTGCCCTGCATGTCGCGCAGTTCGAAGCCGGGCGTGACGGTCATGGGCTGAGTGCTGGAAACTGCAACAGGCACAGTGAGCACGGTGCCCAGGACGACGCTGTCGGGGACGGCCGCGGTCACCGAGATGTCGGCGATGGTCACCTGGGACAGCCACACTGCGCCAAACGGTGCACCGTTCCTGCGCATGGCAAGCGACATGCTCAGGGCTCCCGCCGGAAGAGCTGAAGGGAACGTGAACGTCAGCGCGACGGTACCACCGGGTAGAACCGGCTGAGCGAGTGCCAGACCCTGCAGTGTTGTCACGACCGGGTCACCGACCGCCAGAACAGGTTGACAGGTGGCGTCCCACGTCGTCGTGCCCACGTTCTGGACCAGGAACCCGACGGTCGCCTGCACAGTCGTCGACAGTACTGCTCCGGCGGGACTCTCCAGCACACGGAAGTTGTCCCCCTGATTGAACCCTCCATACAGGTCGCCATAGTGAACGGGCTGTGGTGTCGGGATCCAGGCGGGCGGGTCTGTAATGATGGAAGGACTGGGCAACGTTACCACGACCGGCGGCCACAGGGGCTGCCCGTCACTGCCCAGCACCTGGCGCGCCATGAGAGCCAGGACACGATCCTGGTAGTGCCTCCCTCCGGGCGTGTTGGGGTTGTTGGTGGAAGACAGGCCATTATAGGCCCAGATGGCATAGTACCAGTTCTCCAGGACGTTCCGGTCTCGGTCGCCGATGCCGGGCGCCAGCTTCCACTTGCCGTCGAGCATCCTGGCCCCGGTCTCGATGTTGTAGTCGATGTCGGTCATGAGGCGGTCGATGTCACTGCGTCCAGTGCTGTTGATCTGCATGATGCCGATGTCCTGCGACGTGGCATTCGACCCGATGACCGTGTTGCCACTCGCGTCGAACTGGCGCCACCCCGACTCCTGGTAGGCGATGGCCATCAGGATGGCCGACGGCACGTTGTAGCGCAGGGCCGCATCCTTGAGACGGGCCCTGATATACGTGTCCGGTGGATTCGTACCGAGGGGAGCCCCCAGAGCCGTATCGGGACTCGCGGACAAGGACAGCATCATTACCATGATGAGGACAAGGGCGATCGAACGGTTCGAAAAACACAATTTCGTCAAGGCTTCATGCACCTCATTCCACAGAGATCGATCATTTCCGCACGGCCGGCAGGCACACACCACCGCCATGAAGAAACGTCGTGCATGCACACATTGTTTGGACGCATGTCATGCACTCCTTGTTCCTGCCGACCCAACGCTCTACTCTGCCCGCGGTATGGTACAACAATGGGGACTGTCCCCTGTTACAAG
>JBAQYC010000077.1:0-4322 GCA_049299835.1 Candidatus Cryosericum sp.
ACCATTGCGGAGATTGCCCGCAATGTCGATATTACGATCAGCGGGAACGGTGGGGCCTATTCCTGGAGTGACGCGGTCGAGCTGATGGCCGTTGGGGCTTCCAACGTGCAGTTCTGTACGCTGCCGATGCACTATGGGTTCGGCACGATACGGGATCTCAAGAGCGGTCTTGCAGACTACCTCGACCGCAAGGGATTTTCGTCCCCGCTGGATATCGTCGGCAAGGCGCTGGAGAACATCAGGAGCCAGGAAGAGCTGGTCACGCCTCAGTCTCATTCGGACATCGATCTGGACAAGTGCATCGGTTGCGGCAACTGCTTCCGTGCCTGCAGCGACGGAGCTCACAGGGCGATTCTGTGGGATGCCGAGAAGAGGCAGCCCTCTGTGGATACGGAGAAGTGTCCAGGGTGTGGACAGTGCATGCAGGTCTGCCCGGTCAACGCCATCCGGATGAAGGAAGAACTGGACGGGAAGATCCATTATTTCGAATTCGAAGGCGCTCGCTGAGCCTGATTCACGGCCTTACTCCCCTGCAGTGCTTGCCGCAGGGGACGCTTGCACGTCCCGCCGGTTGAGTGCTGTAGTGAACGCTCTATACTTATTGAGAGTGTTTGTCACGTTCATTGGCCAGCTGAAATCCTGAGGAGGTAGTATGAGCAATGATGAACGTTTCTTGACCTTGCGGTCGAAAAGAGAGCAGATCATCGCAGGTGGAGGGCCCGATCGTGTCAGGAAGCAGCATGAAGCCGGCAAGCTGACGGCACGTGAGCGCATCGAACTGCTGATGGACACGGGGTCATTCCAGGAAGAGAACGTTTTCGTGAACCATCGCAATACCGGGTTCGGACTGGACAAGCAGGAGCTGCCCGGCGACGGCGTGGTCACGGGTCACGGATACGTGGGTGGTCGCCTGGTTTTCGTCTATTCTCAGGATTTCACTGTCGCGGGGGGATCACTCGGCGAGATGCACGCAGCCAAGATCGCGCACGTTCAGGACCTTGCCTTGAAATTCGGAGCGCCCATCGTAAGTATCAGTGACTCTGGTGGAGCCCGCATTCAGGAGGGGATCGACTCGCTCAAGGGCTACGCCGGCATCTTCTACAGGAACACGATCAGCTCAGGAGTCATTCCCCAGATATCCATGATAGCAGGACCCTGTGCCGGTGGTGCAGTGTACTCACCAGGTATCATGGATTTTGTCGTCATGACCGATCAGGCTCGCATGTTCATTACCGGTCCCAAAGTCATCCAGAGTGTAACGGGCGAAGAGGTCACAGACGAGGAACTTGGAGGACTGACGGTGCACGCGGAGAAGAGTGGAAACGTTCACCTGGCGGCTGCCAATGATCAGGAAGCCATCCAGCAGATCCGTGAACTCCTCTCCTATCTGCCTGCGAACAACAGTGAGGACGCTCCCGTTGTACACAGCGATGACCCTGTCGATAGAAGCACGGCGGAGATCGGGGACATCATCCCGGCGGAGGCGAACAAGCCGTACGATGTACGCAAGGTCATCGGTAGTCTGGCGGACGCAGGTAAGTTCTTTGAGATAGCTGAGGGTTTCGCAAAGTCGATCTGTGTTGGCTTCGTGCACATGGGCGGGCAAGTTGTGGGAGTGGTCGCCAATCAGTCCAGATCGATGGCAGGAGTCCTGAACATCGACAGCTCGGACAAGGCAGCCCGTTTCGTCCGGTTCTGCGACGCATTCAACATTCCACTGCTTACGCTGGTTGATGTCGGCGGATATCTTCCGGGCGTCGATCAGGAGTATGGGGGCATTATCAGGCATGGAGCCAAGCTACTCTACGCTTTCTCCGAATGCACGGTACCCAAGGTAACTGTCATCCTGCGCAAGGCATATGGGGGAGCGTACATTGCCATGTCGTGCCGAGATCTCGGTGCAGATTTTGTGTTTGCCCTTCCCTCGGCCGAGATTGCCGTGATGGGGGCAGACGGCGCTGCCCAGATCATCTTTTCAAAAGAGATCCGTGAGGCCGTGAATGCGGACGCCACCCGTCAAGAACTCATAGCCGACTATAAGGACAAGCTGTACAACCCATACGTGGCTGGAGAGCGCGGTCTCGTTGATGACATTCTGGAGCCGTCCGAACTTAGAAGCCGTGTCATCCGCTCGTTCAGGGCCGCCGCCAACAAGCGCGAGGAGCGGCCGACACGCAAGCACGGGAACATCCCGCTCTAGGAAGGGCTATCGTGATTCGTGTGGATTCACATGGACAGGGCGTAACCGACGAGGAATTGGCTGTTGTTACAGCGGCAGCCCTGGCGGCCGTTCAAGAAGACGAGAGTCCTGCCTTTCTGAGCGATTTTTCCATTCTTGACGACGCTGCTGCAGCAGCGGTCCTTGCAGCGATAGCCGCCGCGGGAATGTCGTTCCATCGTCCGGAACCACCATTGCCTGCTGCCAACGCGGCATGGAGACGACCACCGTATGAACAATCAGTCAGGCCGCGCTGGCGCTGACAGGAGGATAACCCATGAAAAAGTACAGGATCACCGTAAACGGCAAGACATTTGACGTCGACGTAGAAGAAGCAGGTGGGCAGAAGCTCGAGTATTCGCCGGCAGTGGCTCCGGTGGCTGCTGCCCCCGCACCGGTTGCAGCTCCTGCGCCCGTTCCGGCACCCAGGGCAATTCCAACTCAGGCCGCGGTCGCGAGTTCTGCGACCCCGGGTCCCACTGCCACCGCAGGCGGAGCGACAGTCATGAAGTCGCCCTTGCCCGGCAAGATCCTCAAGATCATGGCGACAACTGGAAGTTCGTGGAAGAAGGGCGACACCCTTCTTGTCATCGAGGCCATGAAGATGGAAAACGAGATTCTTGCTCCGCGTGACTGCACTGTCGAGGAAGTCGCCGTGGAATCGAACCAGACTGTCAAGACTGGAGATCTTCTGCTCAAGCTGGCCTGAGAGGCCCCAGCCGCCCGATCGAAACACTCCTCCTGAGTCACTATCTCCGAGGAGTGTTTTGCATTTTTGGAGAACTTGCTCAGTCTCGTACAATGGCTGTAGGAATAACACCATCACGAAATGCGGGGTAATGTATGACAGAACTGTTGCAGGGTATCGTCGGTATGGCAGACTGGCGCGTGTGGGCGATGTTCGGCGTCGGTCTGGCACTTATTTGGCTCGCCGTGAAGAAGGAATATGAGCCGAACCTCCTGTTGCCGATGGGGTTTGGTTGTCTACTGGCCAACATTCCGTTTTCGTCGGCCGTGAACGGCGGCTTCCTGGATATCCTGTTCAAGGGTGGCATCACGAACGAGTTGTTCCCTGTCCTCATCTTCATCGGTGTCGGAGCCATGATCGATTTCGGTCCGCTCCTGCAAGATCCCGAGATGCTGTTCTTTGGGGCTGCAGCGCAATTTGGGATCTTCTTCACGATGATGCTGGCCCTGCTGGTCGGACGCATCCCCGGTGTCGCAGGCATTCCAGGTCTCAGAGAAGCTGCTGCTATCGGGATTATCGGGGCGGCTGACGGACCAACGTCCATCTATGTCGCGACGCGGTTTGCTCCGGCCTTGCTTGCCCCTATCACGGTAGCCGCCTATTCGTACATGTCGCTTGTCCCGATCATTCAACCGCCGGTCATTCGGGCTCTCACAACTCGCGAAGAGCGAATGATTCGCATGGAGAACCCTGAACAAGAAGTCTCGAAGACGGTGAAAATCATCTTCCCCGTTGCAGTCACGCTCATCGCCGGCATCATAGCGCCCATGTCTGTGGCACTGATCGGCAGTCTCATGTTTGGTAACCTCCTTCGTGAGTCCGGGGTGACAGAGCGCCTCTCCAAGACAGCTCAGAATGAGCTTTCCAGCCTTGTGACCATCCTTCTGGGTATCACGATCGGGTCATCTATGGGAGGGAAGCAATTCCTGAATCCGACGACGCTGCTCATCATCGGGATGGGTCTCATCGCGTTTGTGTTCGACACGGCCGGTGGAGTGCTTTTCGCGAAGTTGATCAACCTGTTCCGGAAACGGAAGATCAACCCCATGATCGGCGCGTGCGGCATATCGGCGTTCCCGATGTCTGCTCGCGTTATCCAGAAGATGGCTCAGCAGGAAGATGGCAGCAACTTCATCATCATGCATGCCGTTGGTGCCAATGTGGCAGGACAGATCGCCTCGATCATTGCTGGAGGCTTGATCCTGGCCCTGGTGCGATAGGAGGTAGTGATGGACCCCGTTATTGCTGAAGGCCTTCGTGTCAGTGGACTGTGCTATGTTCTGATCTTTGCGGTACTGGGACTTTTCTATGGTCTGATCAAGCTTCTATTGAAGATGCTGCCTCGGAAGGATGATT
>JBAQYC010000078.1:0-4008 GCA_049299835.1 Candidatus Cryosericum sp.
ACTCTTGCCTCCACGCGGCGCTCGCCGGTCACGACCTGATGGGGTATCAATTCCAGGACACGCAGCTGTTTACCTGGTTCAGCCTTGACTTGCAGGTTCTGATAGGTTGGAGTGGCTATGGTGATGCTGTTTTTGATGCCATAACTCCTGGAGGGATGTCCATCGTCGGTCCCCAGGTAGACGCCGTCCTTCGCCACCAGTTCTCCCTTCGCATAAGTGCATGATGGTTGCACATGCTGCGGGTCCGCGAAGATAATGAAGTCGGCCCAGTAGCCGGGGGCGATTGCACCTTTGCGCGGGAGGTTGTAGTGGGCGGCCGGGTTGAGTGAACCAAGGCGTACGGCGGTCGGAAGGTCGATTCCCGCTTCGAGCAGCAGGTTGACCGCGTAGTTGATATGCCCTTCTGCAAGCAGGTCGGATGGATGCCGGTCATCGGTCGCGAGCATGATACGGTGCATGTTCTCTCTGGTCAGCAGTGGGATCAGGGCTTTCACATCCCGCGTTACAGACCCCTCACGCATCATGATCCACATACCGCGGGCCAGCTTTTCGCGGGCTTCCTCTGCTGTCGTGCACTCATGGTCGGTCGAGATGCCTGCACCGATATATGCTTCCAGGTCTCGCCCAGTGAGAAATGGGGCATGTCCGTCGATCAACTGTCCGTCGAAGGCGGCCAGTTTGGACAGAACGGCTGGATCCCTGAAGAGGATGCCGGGGTAATTCATGAATTCCGCAAGACCGAGAACCCGCGGGTTGTGGCGCAGTTCCAACAGCCGATCGGCATCGAGTGTCTCGCCGTTTGTCTCGAGGTGTGTTGCCGGGACGCAGGACGGGAGCATGAAATAGAAATCCAGTGGAGAGTTGCGCGTGGCCTCAAGCATGAACCGGATACCGCGCGTCCCTGCAACGTTGGCGATCTCATGCGGGTCTGCGATCACGGTACCAGTGCCGCATGCAAGTGCCACCTTTGCGAATTCGCCCGGAACGACCATAGTGCTCTCGATATGCATGTGGCCGTCGATGAAACTCGGGGCGGCATAGGCGCCCTTGCCGTCGACGACGGTGACGCCGTCATATCGTCCGATTCCTGCGATCTGGCTGCCCGACAATGCAATATCGACATCGTCCTCGATGCGTCCATCGAAGACGTTTATCAGGTGGATATTCCTGACGACTACGTCTGCGGGTACGCGGCCGGCCGCAACATCGATCAGTCGTGCGATACGTTCCTGCACCGTCTGAGTCTTGCTGTTCATCGATTTTTCCTCACGCCTTTTCCAGGATGCGGACAAGCTCGGTGTTTGCCTGTTCGACAAGAGCTTTCTCGTCACAGCCAATGACCCTGCCATCACGGTAGACGATGTTTCCATTGATGATCGTGCACACTATGTTACTTGCAGATGTCTCATAGACCAGTCGGCAATATGCATTCGTGTGTGCCCCCGGCTGAGCGAACGTGTCCCGCGCAGGATCCACAAGTACAATATCGGCTCGCTTGCCTGGCTCCAGCGTTCCCAGTTCATCATCCATGCCAAGAGCTCTTGCCGCATCTACTGTCACCATGGAGAGGACCTGTTCGGGAGTCATCGTCTGCGGACCGTATTGCGGTCGAAAGGCCGTGGCCAGAACAGCGAGTTCACGTATGGCGTCCATTCTTCCTCCGTACAGGGGGCTGTCAAACCCCGGCAGGACCGGCGTTCCCTTGCGGACGAACTCGGGGAGGCGGGACAGGGGGCGACCGAGCTTGAGATCGGCCGTCACGTTGATGACAACGCGGGCGCCGGCTTTGCGAATGACATTCTGTTCCAGTTCCGAAGCAAACGAAGGATTGACCAGGAACGTATTCTCTCCCAAGACGCCCAGCGTCTCGAGTGAGGCAAGTTCCTGGGGGCCGCTTTCGCGACGCATGCGATCGACCTGGCTCTTGTCAGTAGTCAGGAGAATCTTGAGAGGGTAACCGCCTGCGTCGGCAAACGCCTTGGCTTGTGTCAGACACTCATCGGTACAGAAGAGCGGGTTTGTTGTGTTCACTCCGTATCGCAGCAGACCACTCTCACCACTTGATGAGGCCTCGTGGGCAAGAGCCTGCGCGTCGGACATCTGTTCACGGAGCGACATGCGCAGGGTCTCAGGCCAATCCGGCGTACGGTCGGCCAGCATGCGTCCACCGATCAGCCTGAACCCGAGAGTATGGGCAGCCTGGAGTATCTGGTCCGTATGGCGCATCAAGCCACCTTCAAAGAGCGTCGTGACGCCACTGCGAATTGACTGACAGATCCCGAGTTCGGCCGAACAGCGAACCTGTTCAGGGGAAAGACCTGCAACAAGCCTGAGAGCAGTTCGTTCCCGCTCGGCATCGTCGAGGATCTGGTCGGTCTGACCACGAAGAAGGCTGAAACCAAGGCGAGCGTGACCAAAGATAAGGCCGGGCAGGACAATCATGCCTGATGCATCGATCGTGACATCAGGGTGTTCTCCACGGTCGATCGCAGTGTCGATAAACTTGATGCGGCCATCAGCGACGAGCAGGTCAGCTTTGCGAGGCTGACGGTCGCCACCCATGGTCAGCAGTGTCCCGTTCTTTATGAGTAGCTTGTTCATAGTAGTTATGCTGCCCATTGTACCGTGCGTGCAGCTCTTTGTCAAAACAGAGGTGCCTGTGTGAAACCATGTATACTATGACGAACGAGGAGGTACCATGAGCCAGACAGTCATGATAGAAGCGTTGGGACAAGGGACTGACGCCCGGACTCAGGCGCTCGACAACATATTCCACTGGATAGAGCCTCAGGGGATCGAAGGCAGACGAGTTCTTGTGTTGCTGGGTGACGTTCCCGTGCAGCTGGATCTCGTGGAGCGAACTATCCGGACACTGTCCGGGGCTGCCCGGGTAGACCTCGCCGCGCGTTCTCTGGCGGGCTATGACGAGGCTTATCGAAGTGCACTGAAACACCTGGCAGGCGAACGTGGAGACCTGATTGAGATCATCTCCGGGGAATACGAGTCCCTGACCGTGCCCACAAGGTCCTACGCACGACAGCTGCACAGGATGGAAACTCCAGAGCGTCGGTACATCAAGCAGGCCTTCGTGACACGGCGCCTTGCCGAGGCTGACCTGTTCGTTGTCGTGCGCCGCCTCGAACTCAACAGGTTTTCAGGTGTCCACGGCGTCTTTGCCACCGTACTCGACTGTGTTCCCACGAAGACACGTACCGAGGTTCTAAGTTATGCTGCATACGGATTGATGGGAGAGGCGCTCCTGGACGTGTGGTCGTCGATCAATGGCCTCTTCCTGTTCGGTGTGCTTGATGGCGAGTATGCCAGTGAAGAAACGTATGGGCGAACCGCCGAAACCGGCGTGATCCTGGCTGGCATCGACCCCGAAGAACTGGACGGCTATGCCCTTATCGCGAGCGGTGGCAGAGTGTCCTGGTCACCGTTCAGCTCTTCGGCGTCAGCACGTATTGGCAGGGGCGGCCGTGGCAAGCCGGCGGACGTTGTCTCCAATATTGCACTGGATGAATTACGGGCACGAGTGCCCGAGGGGTTCCTGCAGCGCCCGCCTGTCCGTGGTATATTCAATTCTCCACCCGTCTTCCGTTTCTCCAGGCGTCCCGACCGTTTCGACATGCTGGTTTGCCCGATGGGCGCGATCGAGGAGGGACAAAATGGCATTCCACTTGTCCGGCGCGCCTCGTGTGTTGCATGTGGGTGGTGTCTGAAGGAATACGCGGAAGTATCGGCATCGAGAAGATAGGTTGTTCTCCCCCGTCGCCGGGAGTTCGGTATGAAAATGGGGGCGCACATGCGCCCCCATTTTTCAGACTCTGTGTCCGTCACGATCTAGCTGAAGGAGATAAGGTCTCCACTTGATTCGGCTGACACTTCCGGCACCTTGAGACTAGCCGTCTCGACGATGCTGACATCTTTGTAGTTCTTTGAGACGTTCTTATATGTGGTGAGATAGTTCTCATACCCCATCTTCTTGGCTACCAGCAGAGCTTCGCC
>JBAQYC010000079.1:0-9531 GCA_049299835.1 Candidatus Cryosericum sp.
GAACGGGTTCATAGCCTTCCTTCTGCAGATAGAGTTTCTCAAGCGTGCGGATGTTCTCTTCGTCTTCAACGACCAGTATCTTTCTCATGGTTGTATTCTACCCTCGATGGATGATTGTGTCATCGCCCTGTGTGAACAGACAGTGAACCGCAAGTCAGCATGAATAGCGCCTGTGGTTCAATCACGCCAAGAAGTGGCATTCAACTGGATTCCGATTCCCAATTGTGAAGAACATGAAACAATACTAGCATCGTGGCGCGGGTATGCAACCCCGCAATATGGTTTTGCCCCGTCGCAAGATACATCGACGGGGCAAAACCGATGACTACCGTGCCAGAAAGGCTTTCAGTCGAGCTCGAAACTGATGGAAACCGAGACCGAGAGAACGTTCGTGCCGGTTTCCATGGGGACCGAACCTGCATCACCCCCACTTCCACCTGCACCAGGAGAATAGACCACGGAAGGGCCGGACCAATCCGCCGCTATCGAAACGATGTCACCCAGCATATGAGTCGTGCCTTCAAGTGTTCCCAGCGCTTTCGCCCGGGCATTTGTCACGGCATCTTTCATGAGCTGCGCCTTCAGCTCCTCACGATTACTGATATCGAAGCTGATGCTGTTGAAGATGTTTGCCCCAGCCTTCGACGTTGTGTCAATGATGATCGGCACAGTCTCGGGCCTGGTAGTGACGGTCACGGTGTTGCTGACCCGCCACCCGGTCGGCTTCGACTGCCCGCTTGAGTAGTCGAAGTTCTGGCTGACGTAGAAACTGCTGGTCTGGATGTCTTCACTCTTGATACCGACTGCCCTGAGGGCGTCCAGTACGTCCCCCATGGTGGCCGAGTTGTCTTGCTGAGCCTTCTGTACTACCGGAGCGTCCGTCTGGACGCCAAGGTCCAGGTGGGCGGTATCCGGCACAAACGATTCTTCGGCTGTGCCGGTGGCAGCAACAACCCTCGGCTGGCGAGCGGGGTGTGCAACCCCGAGGACCAGTCCCGCCGCAGAAATAGCCACCGCGACGACTAGCAGACCGATAATCAGTCCCTCATGCTTCATGATGCACACCCCTTTGATGCATTGTTACTGGATTCAGGGCTTCGGATAGGTAATCTCTACACCCTGTGTCGCGGCAATCCATGTCACTTGCGCGTTGAATGCCTCCGAGATGAACCGGATCGGGACCATCGTCGTGCCCTTGATGATGGTCGGCAGACCCTGGAGTATGATCTTCTTGCCATTCACCGACGCGTAGTTGGAACCTATCTGAAGGTAGATGGTCGTGGAGCCCAGCTGGAGCCGGACAAGCTTGAACACCGGCTCCCACTCCACTGTTGCACCGAATGCTTCGCCGATGAACCGGAGCGGGACCATGACGACACCCTTGATGTTGACCGGAGCCGCCTGAAGTGTCCTGGATGCATCGTTGATCATTGCGGTCTTGTTGCCGACCTGAAGCCGGATCAGCGTGCGTGCGACATAGGTAACGGGGATGCCGGTCCTGGCAACGTTTCCAGCCGCATCTGTCGCGGTTACGTCGACGACGTTCAGTCCTTCCTTCGGGAACATGTACATGACACTGAATGAACCATCAGCAGCCACGTTCACCTGAGAGCCGGCGACCGTCACGATCGAACCGGGATCCGTCTTGCCAGTGACCGCAATCTGCTGGGTCATGACAGTCGAGTAGATCTTCGGCGACGTGATCGTAAGAATCGGCGGTTTGGTGTCAAGGGTGACATTGACCCGCGTCTGTCCGATGTTGCCTGCGACATCCGTCGCGATGACCTGGATGGCGTTGGCACCTTCGTTGAGCGCGACAACTGCAGAGAACTCACCCGTGGACTGGACTGTTGCAGATATGCCATTTACAGTGACGGAACTGCCTGCTTCCGTGCGACCTGTCAGCGTCACGCTCTGAGTGCTGCCAAAACTGCCTTCTGCGGGCGAGAGAATGGTGATCTGAGGTAGCGCTGTCTTCACCTTGAGGCTGAGCGAATTCGGATCTTCCTGGTTCGATGCGTTATCTCGCGCGTAGTACGTGATGG
The DNA here is from genome assembly GCA_049299835.1 of Candidatus Cryosericum sp. GTDB lineage: Bacteria > Caldisericota > Caldisericia > Cryosericales > Cryosericaceae > Cryosericum. Next base: position 2,046 of record JBAQYC010000079.1, read on the forward strand.
TGATGTTTCCATCAGGAACCTGGATCGGCGTGGTGTACAGATTCTCCCCACCGCTATTGATGCGGTAGTAGACCGAGAACCCGGCACTGGAGCCGCTCGTGATGGCGATACTGACGACAGGGCGGGTCTTGTAGTACCCGTTGAGTCCATCAGGATTCGCAGGATTCACTGTCGCGGTCGTATGAGCAAGAGCAACGATCTGGTATGTCGCGCTCGAAACATTGCCGTTCTCTGACGTCGTATACGCTTGCAGCACTACTGACTGAGGGGTCGACGGATTGCGGATCCCGGCTGCTTTGTCGAACACAACCTGAACCTGGGCATTGGCCCCCACGTTGACTGATACGGTGACGTCGACACGCTGGCCGACGACCTGTACCACATATGGTGTCAGCCCGTTGAGACGCACTGCACTGGCAGGGATAGTCGCAGGTATCACGGTGCCGGCAGGGAAGACGATCGAGACTCGTCCCTGGTTCGCCGTAAGGTCACCGGCAGGCCCAGTCGTGAAGGTGACGGTATAGCCGGAATTCAAGCCGGCTCCGTTGGTCGTGAGGACCACTTGGGGCTGCGAGATAGACGAGTTCGTCGTTATGAACGACACCTGAGACTGCGTCAGATCTGAACTGGTCTTCACCTTGACGTTGACAGTAGACCCGGTGGAAGCAGGGTTCCTGATGCCAAAATCACGTGTGAACACCAGCACGACGGAAGACTGCGCTCCAATGGAAACTGGGACGGTGACGATCAATGTGTCACTGTCTGGACGGGAAACGCTCTGAGCACTGTTCCCGTTGACTGTGATGCGACTGGCTATCGGTGATGTTGGCAGCGTTACACCGGACGAGAAATCCACCGTAATCGTACCAACGCCGGCTTGCAGGGAACCCGTCGAAGACGTGTTGAATGAAAGACGGTACTCCGCCAGTGCTGACTGCGCACGTGGCTCGACGGCCAGCGTCAGACCCGTGATTGATGTGCCGGTGATGACATAGTCGTTGGACTGCACAGGCGTGGAATCCTTACTGGTAAACAAGCTCACCTTGTACGTTCCCGGGGTAGCCGGGTTGGTAATGCCGAATGAGGTCTGGATCTGAAGCTGGACAAAGGCGCTCGCGGGGATCGACATGGCGGGCGGCAGCGAGATCTGCAGTGTATTCAATGTGCGCGTCGCATTCAGTGACAGCTGGCCGTTGACCAGGATGAGTGTCGGGTTGATGAACGTTGGATATCCGGTCCCGACCGGAAACTGGATGCTGATGCTGTCACCAGGGACGAGGCCGCCTGAAGCACTGGTCGAGAAGAACAGTGTGTAGGTGGCTGCAGTTGATGGAGTCAGAGGATTGACGGCAACGGTGACCGCACCGATCGTCGTCCCAGTGATCAAAACCTGATTGGAGGAAGCAGGAACAGTGTCCGCCCAGGTCGAAAGAAGGATGGAGTAGTTGCCCGCGACCGGCGTGTTCAAGAGACCGTAAGACGTGAGAATCTGAATACTGACGAATTTCGATGCTCCAATTCCACTACTCATCGCAGCAGGCACGTACATGGTCAGGACCGATCCTGAGCCTGTTGCAGTCACCATTGACACGCTCCCGTAGGGATTCGCCGAAATACTGATGGAACCGGCAGGCATCGAGGCTGGAAGCGTGGTTCCGGCCGGAAACGTGGCCGTGATGGTCTGCCCGACGGCCAGAGCACCGGTGGGGCTGGTCGCGAAGCTCAACGACCATGATGCAACCGCGCCCGTGGTGGCAGGCGTTACAAACGCAGTAAGGCCGGTGATTCCTGTTGTACCTATACTAATCAACCCATTGCCCTGTGCCGGATCCCCGCTTGTCGTTGCCGAGATCGCATAATTGCCGGCAAGGGTTGGGTTCTTGATAGCAGAACTCAGTTGAATGACGACCGAGATCGTCCCCGCAGGAATGGCTGTCGAGGGCAACTGTATGAAAACGCTCGTTCCAACAATCGTAACAAACGATGGAGTCACAGATCCATTGATGCTGACTAGTGCAGGAGATATGGACCCGGCAACCATCACGAACGAAGGCGCAAAATTGACTTGAATCCACCCGCTCGCGGGAATCGCGTTGGCACCCTGCAACTGAATCGTATACGACGCATAGGAACTAGCCGTGTTGGGACTTGCAGCCGCAATAATCCCAGACATGGCCGCGTCCACACCAGTAGTAATACCTCCGAGCGCCCCCAGCATAAGTGCCAGGACTAATAACAGTGACAACAGTTTCTTCATCTATACCTCCTCGTACCTTCTCGGTTCATTATTCGCGCGGTGCATCAACGAGCTACCGCATCGCTACAGTCTTATCCTTCCTCAAGTCTGAGCACACCACCGTATTTTGCAACACTAATATATTCACTAATCCATGACCTTCAATCCACCATAGATGCTCAGGACAACATCTACAGTCCCTTCGGACGGCCTTCACACTTCATGCGTCCCCGTGAACGCGATGTCTGACAGCATCGACCACCCTATTAGACGATCTTTCTGACTGGCTGGTTCCCGATATGGCTTCCCCGCCCACACTACATTGGGCGGGGAAGCTTTATCCATCAATGTTTGCCGTCTTACACGTCTGGGTGCAGGAGGCGATAGACGCGCTCGGGTGTTGCCGGCAACTGACGTACCCAGACCCCGGTGGCATCATGGATTGCCAGGGCCACGGCAGGGATGACTGGGACCATCACGACTTCGCCAATACCTCGGACCCCGAGGGCACTTGTTCCCTCTGGATTCTCCAGGATGATATATTCGTGCTTGGGCACATCCTGGACGGTCGGGATAATGTACGTGGAGAAGTTCTTTGTGCGGGTTTGCCCTTTGGTGATCAATGTGTCCTCAAACAGAGCGAATCCCTCGCCCTGCGCGACGCCGCCGTCGATCTGGGCCTCGACCTGCTGGAGGTTGACTGTGTGCCCTGTGTCAAGCGCAGTTGCGACCCTGAGCAGGTGCGCTTCACCGGTCAGGGTGTTGATTTCCACCAGGGCTGCCTGTGCAGCAAAGCTGTAGATCCAGTGTGGCAGCCCTGCAGCCCCGGGGATCTCCCGGTCGGCCGTCGGCCACACGAAGTAGCCCTCCCCACGCAACGGCGATTCCTGGGAGAACTCCTGAGCCAGTTCCTCATACGTCCGGAAGCCCGCCGGCGTCGTCATGCCGCCGTCCTTCGCCTCACAGACCACATCCGCTCCTGTATGATACTTCGTATCCAGCGCGCCGGCCACCTTGACACAAAAGTCATGGAAAGCCGCCGCAATGGCGTTCGAGGCCGTATACATCGAGCGGGAGGCGGTTGCGGGTCCCGCGTCGACCGAACCCTCGGTCTGGCCGGCCACAATGCGGACCCTCGACGAGGCAACGTGCAACAAACCTGCGGCCATCTGCGTGAAACCGGTATGCGTGCCCTGACCGTACTCTACGAGACCGATACGGAGAGTGAAATTGCCGTCCCGGTCGAGATCGATGTACGCACCGCCATAGTCGGGAATCCCGAGGCCCAGGCCGGCTCCCTGTGGGGCCAGCGCGAGGGCCACTCCCCGCTGAAGCCAGGGCCTGTCTGTCTTCCTGTACTCATCGCGGTGCTGCCACAGGTCGGACTTCTCGATGGCGTCGAGGACAAGGTCCATCGAGACACCTGTGCGCAGAGTATGACCGATAGGCGAGACCTCACCCTGATGCAGCACATTCTTGCGCCGTATCGTCACCGGGTCGAGCCCCAGCTTCTCCGCGGCCTCGTCCATGTTGGATTCCAGCGCAAACAGGACCTGAGGAACGCCGAAACCACGGAACGCCCCGCAGATTCCGTTGTTCGTGAACACCGCCCAGCCCTCGTGGCGCGTGTTGGGAACGCGGTACAGGGACGAGGCATGTTCGAGCGCCAGGTTGAGCACAGGGCCGCCAAGTGACGTGTACGCGCCTTTGTCTTCGTAACAGACGACATCGTTGGCAAGCATCGTACCGTCGCTCTTGAACCCGGTTTTCATGCGCACGATGAAGGGATGGCGCTTCCAGCCCGAGACCAGCGACTCCTCGCGCGACAGGAAGACCTTGACGGGTTTGCCCGTCTTCATGGCAAGCAGGGCGATACCCCCCTGGATGGTCAGCTCGTCCTTGCCGCCGAAACCTCCACCGACGGCGTTGCTGTAGACGTGAATCATCCGGGGGTTCATCCCCAGGATACGGGCAAGCTGCAGCTGGTCGCGAAACGCGTACTGAGATCCTGCATACATCGACAGCGAGCCGTCTGCTTCCGGAACGGCAACACCAGATTCGGTCTCCAGCGGCACATGGGCCTGACGTGGTGTCCGGTATTCATGCTCGACGACCACGTCCGCCTCGCGCAGTCCCTGTTCGACGTCGCCTTTGGTGATAAGCGTGTGAAGACAGACGTTGCCTTTGTCGTGAACTTTGGGGGCATCAGGCTTCAACGCTTCGATGGGGTCGTCGACGATCGGCAGGACTTCGTACTCTACATCGACCAGAGCTGCCGCCTGCTCGGCAATGCGTTCGGTCGTGGCAGCCACCAGTGCCACCGTGTCTCCCATGTACCGTACCTTGTCGCTGCAGATGACCGGCATGTCGGGAGTGACGATCCCGAACCCGTTGAATCCGGTCACGTCTGCCGCCGTCAGTACCGTGACGACGCCGTCCAGCGCCGTCGCTTTGCTGACGTCGACGCTTTTGATCAGGGCATGAGGGTACTTGCTGCGCACAAACCAGGCATACAGCATCCCCGGAAATGAGAGATCCGACATGTACGCCGTCGTGCCGCACGCCTTGCCTTGGGCGTCGACCCTGGCGATCTGCTCGAAACGGATATCGTCCATCACATCGCTCCTTTCACGCTCAGCCACCACCAATAGGGGCTGCAAACAACAGCTCGTCGCCGTCCTGAAGGATGTACTCGTCGTACACGCGCTTGCCCTTCAGTATCAGGATGAGGTACGCCAGTTCAGGACCTTTGATGCCGAGCTGCCTGACAATCGCTCCAGCCGTCGTCCCTGGCGGGAGTTCCAGCTCATAGTCGGGCGTGTCGTGGTACTGCTTGTAGTCCTGAAAGAGCTTGATCTTAACCTTCATGCCAGCAGGAGGCAAGCGCCTCATAGGCGGCCTCGGCAAGAAGTCCGACCACAGCTTCCTTGCGATAGACAGCAGTTGCTCTCTGATCATCGATGGGCGCCACTTCCTTCCAGGCCATCTGAGCAGCACCACGAATGGCATCCCATGACAGAACTGGGGGAAGCTGGCAGAACATCTGCTCGGTCTTGTGCGCCCGAACCACGGTCGGAGCGACCGAGCCGAAGGCAATGCGAGCCTCCGCGATGCGCCGATTGTGGCCGATCCTGAAGTAAAAGGCAACATTGGCAGTGGAGATCGTCATCGCCTGCCGTGCACCCAGCTTGCCAAAGCCAGTCAGCTCATTCGGACCTGTCGCGGGAAAATGGAGTTCCGACACGAGTTCATCTGCAACAAGCACAGACCGTCCGGTCCCAGTGAAGAAGTCGATGATGGGGACGTCCCGCGTGCCTGTCCGGCTGGCGATGGACACGAAGGCATCGAGAACGATCAGCGCGGGGATGGTGTCACCTGCGGGAGACGCGTTTGCTACATTCCCTCCGACCGTCCCCATGTTGCGGATCTGGGGACCCCCGACCCGTGAAGCAGCCAGAGCCAGTGCACGACCGTGCTCAAGCACAATGGAGGAAGCACAGAGGTCCGCGTGGGTGGCACCAGCCCCGATACGGATGACACCTGACTCCTTACGCACGAAGCGGAGCTCCGCCACACGGGAGAGGTCGATGATAACGTCTTCTCTGATGAGTCCTTCCTTGAGACGCACCGTCACGTCTGTGCCACCAGACAGGAAGCGCTTGCGTGACCCGAACTGTTCCGCCAGTTCCAGTGCTTCTTTCAGATCGTGTGCTGCGTGGTACTCGAGTTCCTTGATCATGGTTTGCTCCCCAGAAGTCCAATGATGTTCACCCTGCTCTTCATTGAATCGGCCAGAGTATGGTCGTGGCGGGTGGCGACGAGTTCGGTGCAGATGGCAAGCGCTATCTCTTCGGCAGTCTGGCCGCCGTGGTCAATACCCACCGGCGCATACACGCGCGCAAGGTCTTCCCTGTCTATTCCTGCAGCTTCAAGACGGCGGAAGACTTCAAGCGTCTTCGCCCGTGAACCGATCATCCCGATGTAGCGGTTGTCCACCTTGCGCTCCAGCAGCGTCTTGAGTACCCGCTCATCGCTTACGTGCTTGTCCGTGAGAATGACATGATACCCCTGTGGGCCATAGGCGGTCGTCTGAACCAGTTCTACAAAATCGCCGGTCAGGAAATGATGTGCATCCGGGATACGGCCAGGGGTTGCAAACTCCGGCCGATCGTCCAGCACCGTGACCTCGAACCCGACGAGTGAAGCAAATGTCGCCAGAAAACGCCCGACGTGCCCGGCGCCATAGATATAGAGAAGCGGCCGACTGCCCACATATTCAATGTAGAGCGTAACCTGACCGCCACACAGCATTCCGAGGCTGTCCTTCCCATTCTGGCTCAGATCGAAGAGGACGACGCCTGACCTGCCTTCGACGATGGCACTGCGGGCAGTCTCCAGGACAGTCTGTTCAAGCTTGCCGCCACCGACGGTCCCATGCTGAGTGCCGTCGGGAAGAACCACCATCTTGAAACTGGTGCGCCCGGGAGAGGATCCCTGGGCGTCGATGACGGTGCAGACAGCAAACTCACGCCCTTCCTGTTCGAGTCTGGCGATATATTGATAGATGGAATCCATCAGACCTCCCTGGAGGATGTACTTTCAGACCTGAGATGCTCCACGACGCGATCATACTCTGCGGGAGTATCCATGTCGAGCAGCATGCCATGGTCATCGACTGGGACCAGCTGTGTCGTGGAAGCATGTATGGTCATGAACTGCCGCAACGTGGAACGCTCGGACATCGCAAGCAGTTCCGGTATGCATTTCGCGCTGACGGCAACAGGATGACCTCGATGTCCGGCAAAGGAAGGCACGGCCATGTCGCCATGTCCCGCCAAAACCGCATCTCTCACGGCAATCGCAGTTTCCGGCCGGATGAGGGGGATGTCCCCCGGAAAGATGAGCACTGCATCGGCACCCATGACCCGCCGCAGCCCGGCCTGGATTGAGATAAACATGCCTGGATCGTAGGGGACCCCTTCAGCAACCTGGACTCGCCTATCAGCGCCTTGAGCTTTGACTGCCTGTTCGACGGCAGTCCTCGTCACCTGATCGTGCAGGGCAATGACGACGACTACGCTGTCACAGGTCGCAAGCGCAGTTTCGATGACGCGCCCGACAACCGTTCCAGAGCCAAGCGACAGAGTCAGTTTGTTTGAACCCACCCTGTCGGCATGTCCCGCCGCCAGAACGACCGCTGCAGTCATTCGCGGCTCTGACTTGCTTTCTGCACGGCGGCAACGATCTTCC
>JBAQYC010000080.1:0-3248 GCA_049299835.1 Candidatus Cryosericum sp.
GAACACGAGCGCGCAAGCCGCCTTGATGCTGCACGGAGTCGTATCGTGGAACTCGAAAGTGAACTGGCACCCCTGCGCGAAGTCCTTTCGGAACGGAGAGGCCTGCTGGCCAGGGCGCGTGACGCCCAGGATGTCGCAGACAAAGCCCGCACCAGAGCGGAGGCAGACCTGCTTGCAGGTAAGGACCGGGTCCAGGCACTGCAGATACGGCGGAACTCTGTCTCGGGGCGTATCCAGGCATTGCTGGAGAAGAAGCTGGCCTATGAGGACCAGCTGGCAAGCCTCGCCACGGAGATCGGGTCATCCCGGGACGGGCTGGCACGGGTTCGCGCCGAGCGCGTGCTTCTCGACCAGCGCATCTGTCTTCTGGATGCTCAGTTCAAGGAGAAGTCGAACGGGCTGGCCGCTTTGCAGGCCGGCATCGACCAGCTGGAGCTCGACAAGCGTCACAAGGATGAACAGATGGCAGTACTGGCGGCGGAAATGGAAGGGGTCAAGGCGAGTCGTACGCGTCTCGAGGGCCGCGTCCGCGAGCTGGAGGTCCTGCTGGCAGAGGGGAAAGGCAAGCTGGAACAGTTCACGGCGCGCGATGATTTCGCTCAGTTGACAGGGAAAGCCGAACCTGAGGCGAACCTCGAACATATGCAGAGTGAACTGGATCAGGTGCGCCGCAACATGACGAACCTGGAGCCGGTCAACATGGCCAGCATCAGAGAGAGCGAAGAGCTGGCACAACGCGTAGCCCATCTCAAAGCTCAGGATGACGACCTCTCCCAGTCGAGGGCGAAGCTGCTCGCGCTGATCGATGACCTCGATCGACGTGCGTCGACATTGTTCGAAGAGACGTTCGTCGTCATTGAAAAGGCATTTCAGGAGAACTTCGTCAAGATGTTCGATGGAGGCGAAGCACGGCTGGTTCGTCTGGAGAACGGTGAGCTCACCGGTATCGACATCGATGTTGTACTGCCAGGGAAGCGGCGCCAACCTCTCGAACTTCTGTCGGGTGGGGAGAAAGTCCTTACAGCTGCAGCTCTGCAGTTCGCGCTCTTCAAGGCGCGGCCCAGTTTGTTCTACCTGCTTGACGAGGTCGACAGTGCACTCGACGAAAACAATGTTCATCGCTTCGCACGTCTGCTTCGGGAGCAGGAGGGTTCGCAGTTCCTGGTCGTGACGCACAACCGCGAGACCATGCTGGCATCCGATGTTCTGTACGGCGTAACAATGCAGGAAAGCGGGGTCTCCAAGGTGGTGTCGCTTCGGCTGGATAGTGATGAAGGGCTTGCTCGCCAGCCCTGACGAATCACCTCCGCTGACCATAGGACTGCTGATGCTGGGCCTGATGGTCCCGGGGAGTCACAGCCTGAAGGAAAAGCGGTCCGTTCTCCTACCCCTGTTCAATCGCATCCGACGAGTGTTCAACGTGTCCATCATGGAAATCGGGAACAGGGATGCACGTGACCGGGCAATCATCGCCGTCGTCGGTGTCAACAGCGACAAGGCCGAGTGCAACACGACTCTGCTGGCGATCGAACATGAAGTCGAGAACGCGGGGAATGTGATTCTCAGTGACTTCAGCGTGCAGTTCCTTTAGAATCTTCCACTCGGTTCACCCCGCAGCTGCGCGACGTGGGAAAGGAGTTCTTCTACGTCGTCCTGCTGGACATCCGCAACAAGGTCATCAACGACATCGAAGTGAGTCGGGGCAGCATCAGCACCAGTGTGGTTGACCCCGCCGATATCGTTCGCGAAGTCTGTATCCACCACGCCAGCCGTGTCGTTCTCGTCCACAACCATCCCAGCGGAGAGTGGCTATCTGGAGCTGCGTTCTGGACCACACCACCCTTGTCGGCGCACGCCAGGGTTACTTCTCCTTCGCCCGCGCAGGGATGGTGTGAACCAGCTACGAACTGCTAGCTGTCGTGAATTCCATGATGCAGGTTGGCGTGACCTGGCGGGTTTGTCACGAGCAGACAACCATCGCCTTGCCTACGCAGTTGGGCCGAGCCAACTCACTTGTAGAACGTGAAGGTGGTGGACACGCCAATCAAGTACTCCCCATGCATCGCTGCCACGTAGCCACAGTAATAGCTCCCCTTGTCAAACCATCCTTCCGCCAGGTAGGTAAGGTTCTCGGCCCCTATTTCCTTCGTGAGGTACTCCTTCCCAGGGTTGATGGTGCTTCCCTTGTATATTCTGACAACGTAGGTGGTGGCTGTACCGACGCTCACCCAGCAAACGGTTGACGCCAGACCACAGGTACCCTTGGGACGAAGTGCAGGACTTCCGTACGTGTACATGGAGAAGCTGGCTGCAGGTGACTTCTGATCTCCTTGACCCTCCGCCGACGCAGCAACCGACCATGTGTAGACTTCGCCGGCCACGAGAAGGCTCCCGGGTACCGAACACAGTGTGCCTGAGACGTCTTTCTCAAGTACCACGAACGCTGCTCCACCCGGGTTGGGCCGTCCCAGGAAGAAGTGGTAACTTGTCGCGCCAGGAATGCTCGACCAGGTGAAACTGAGAGTGGCCTGCCCAGCCTTCAGCCCGTCCATGTCCTTGGGAGTGAGAAGGACTGGTGCAGCGGTCAGGGGGACTTGCACTGTGGTGAAGTGACTCAAGTCCGACCAGGAACCCCACCCATACTTGTTGTGAGCGCGAATGCTCCATGAGTACGAGGCTCCCGCTGCAAGCAGTTGGATTGGGAGATCCAGCGACGTGGTCGTGGTCTCCTTTGAGAACACCACGCGGCTGTCTCCCCAAGCACGCCCTGTGCCGATCCAGACGTCATAGCGGTCAGCTCCGGCAATAGCTGTCCAGACCAGTGTGAGCCCAGGAACACCGGCTTCGGCTTCGTTCGGGGGAGTAACGATGCTCGGGGCTTGTGGCAGCGCAGGTGCCGTGCCGTGCTCTCTCTCGTACACTTGGGCCAGCGTCCAAGCGCTCGATCGTGCTACTCCCTTGAGTCTGTTTATCGGCACCGAAAGCGAGACGTCGTTGGCGAGCTCTCCACCCGAAGTCAGGCCCGCTGCAAAGGTCACCCCAATGACATCGCCATAGGCGTCGAACAGAGCTCCACCGCTGCTCCCTGCGGTGATTGGCGTGGTAGTCTGAATTCCTGTCGCCCTAATCCCGCTCACGATGCCCTCAGACACCGTATTCTGCCACCAGTCCTCGCCACCTGGCGAGCCGATGGCCACCACATCGTCCCCAACAACGACGCCGTCCGAATCGCCTAGGCTACACGTCGG
>JBAQYC010000081.1:0-5006 GCA_049299835.1 Candidatus Cryosericum sp.
GCAGTATTCTGTCACCCTTCAGATACTTTTTTTCATGAGTTCACGGAATCATTTCAGATACATAATAGATGAGTCGATGCGGGTATGACAGAAGCGAACGAGGTGGCCATTCATGAACTCTGTTCCATTGTCCGCATGGAGAGAGATGACGAGCCCCGGGTACCTGTGCAGGCAGGTCTCCAGGGCGGCGACCACGTAGATCTCTGCTTTCGTCCGTACCGCTCCCGCCTCGGTCCATCCCGTACTCCGATCCGTGACGGTGAGGGTCCAGTTGAAGTCATCCACGGCCTGTCCTCCGTCATGCCCCACCAAGTCTACTGCCAGGGCACCAGGGATATCCAGGGGAGGGTCCATACAGGTCTGAATGGGGATCCTGCCACCTAGCGAAGCGCTCCGGGTATGGGAAATCCCATGGAGGCGGTACCGCTTCTGCTCTCCAGCCAGGAGTCTCCCGATGGTGGCAGGACTCATCCGAAGGAGGAGCCTTCGAGTCTCCCCATCGATAGGGAGATGCCCATGCTTGGTGAGGTTCTCCACGAAGAGGGGCATGCCTGCTGCCAGACGGACCGGTCCCAGAAAGGTGCTGGCTGCCCAGATGGTTATGAGTGCATCCTGAACGGGAGGGCCATACCGGGGAGGACGATGCCTTTGGATATGCTTGCCAGGATCAGCCACGAGAAGACAGTCTCCCAGGAGGTACTGCTGTCCTGCCTGATGCAGGACACGGGCTGCATACTTCCGGTGGTACCCTGTCGACTGACAGAAGTCATCGAGCATCTGTGACTTCTTGCTCTTTGTTGCTCTCCAGTACGCTTGTGCCTTGACCAACGTGAGTTTCTTCCGTTCTCGCATCGTGAGCTCCATTTCCGCCGCTCCTTTCTCATCTCAAGGACCAGCAGTATTCTGTCATTGTTCAGGTACTTTTTCTCATGAGTTCACGGAACCATTTCAGGTACATAATAGATGAGTCGATGCGCCATTGACGAAGCCGTCGTCCTGTGCATATACTGTCATTGAAACCGGGGAGGCGGAAACGTGGCGGTAGTCATCGGGGCAAGTGGCGCATGGGAGAAGGTGCTGGTTATGGCTCGAACGGCGGGCATTGTCGTGAACGAACCGTCCGACGTCGGCATCCAGCTGGCGCGTTCCCAGAAGGCCCTGTATCAGCAGGAAACGCTGGCACGCAACGACCTGGCACTCCAGGAAGCCGCTCTTGAACGCGATCTTGCCGAGAAGCGCTCCGCAGCCGCTGAGGACATCGCGCACATCCGCTCTCGCGCCGAACAGGACCTGGCACGTCTGTCTGCTCGTCTCGGCGATTCACTCTCGGGACCTCCACCCGCGACGACCCGCATATGGGTCGGGTTGTCCCGCCTGAGCCGACAGACCCAGGAGCACGCGCAGGTGCGTGCGCGGTCACGTGCCGTTCTCCCTGCAGAACGTGCCCTCCAGGACTTCATCGGCAGGCGCGAGACCGAGGTGGCCAGGCATGTCGAAGGCGCCCGGCGCATCGTCAAGGACGTCGAAGCCATTGCCCACTCCGCCGCCCTGGCCAATGCCATCGCAGAACGTGCAGTCATCAGAACACTCAGCACCCTTCCAGACGAGTTCGTCCTGATCAATGACCTCCATCTCAACTATGACCGGGACATCTCATTCGAAAACGGCTACCTGAAGACGGCGCAGCTGGACCACCTGCTCATCGGTCCCACGGGCATCTACGCCATCGAGACCAGGAACTGGGCCAGCACCGTAGCCGCCGATGGTGACGAATCAGACCCGATCCTGCAGGTGACGAAAGGGTCCTTCCTCTGCTCCCACATTCTGAAGGATGCGGGCTGCGACCAGATCGTGCGGTCGATCGTCGCCTGTGAAGGTGCCCCGCCCACCCGGTCCGGTGGAGCACACGTTGCCGTCATGCCTACCGCTCGTCTGCTCGCCTACGTACAGTACGGTCCATCACTGATGTCGGTCCAGGAGATCGCTCTCGCCGGCAGCACGCTGACGTAGGACTGCTCAAACAAACCCTGGTCACCGACGCAGCCTCGCAAGCCATCTCAAAGTTGTCGGCCTTTTGCCTTCACAATCGTGCGTACGAAAACCCTGTATGATTTGTACTAAACGTACAGGGACGCAAACGCGCCCCGTGGAAAGGAGAAGTGATATCCATGATGCAGTTTGCGAGATATGGTGGTTACGGACGTGGCATGTGGGGTGGTATGTGGAGCGGCGGACGTATTTTCATGGGCCTGCTGTGTCTGCTTCTCTTCATTGCCCTGATCGTCTGGGTCATCCGGATGGTAACATGGAGACGGCATGGAATGGGTTGCGGGATGCGTCATATGCATGGCATGTACGGCATGCATGACGGTCGCGACTTGATGGAGAACCGGCCGGACGAAGCCCTGGACATTCTCAGGAAGAGATTTGCCAGTGGCGACATGACCAAGGAAGAGTACGAAGAGCGACTGAAAGTCCTGAACGGCGAAAAGCTACCGTAACAAGTGATGTTTACCCCTGTGCCGATTCACGGCACAGGGGTTTTGCATGTACTGGTCGACCCTCTCAGCCGGCTAGACGTCCGAATGCTCTCCGAGTTCGACATGTCTGTCGAGCTGCAGCTCTTCCATGAGACTGAACGTGTTGCCTTCGGTATCGTTGCAGTTCACGATGCACCCCACGCCGGGGATTGTGTCGATGTCGCCCACGATGGTCCCTCCCGCGGCGGTGACGTTCGCCATGACATCTTCCAGCGACGCAACACCCAGGGTCAGATTCGTCTCAATGCCCTCATCCTCGGTCGGCGCCAGACCTCCGTCGATGCCTGGTTCGCCCGGCGCGCCAGTCATGATCAGATAGTATTCGAACGGTCCATCCCACTTCTCTACGGTCCAGCCGAACGCGGCCTTGCAGAATGCAATCGCGCGAGCCGGGTCCGTAGCTCCCAGGTCAAAGTGAATCGGTCGTGGCTTGTCACGCCTCCTGTGGGTCGTCAGGCCTTCCGGCCTTTGTTCCAACCATACTCAAGGCTCCCCGCCATGCAAGACCGTCCTTGACATTCACATGACTATGCACAACCATGTGATGGAACAGCAGTACCCGGGCACCACGAAGAATTTCTGCATGTCACCCGAACGAGACGCCGGTGGATATGGCCGTCAGACGATCGTCTGTGATGAACCGTGGGAACCAGAACCCGCCGACTTGCGTCCAACTGGAAGAACAATGGTGACCCCCGGAGGGTTTCCACATGGAGGTGAAACCGATGAAGAAACTACTGATTGTCATCATGATAGCTGCACTGGCACTCACGGTGAGCCTACGCCAGGTGAGCGCTGCCGACCCGCCCGCCGGGATCCGCTACGCGCCACCGACAGTAACGTTGACGACGGGCAAGCTTTCCTATGCTCCCGGCGAAGCCATCGACTGGCGCTACACCCTGTACAACGGCAATGACCAGCCTCTTGTTCTGACCTTCACGTCGGGACAGACATATGACCTGATTGTGAGCCAGGGCGGCAAGGCGATTGCCCGATGGTCGACCGGCAAGGTGTTCACGGACGTCATGAGCACCCGCACGGTCATGATGGGCGAGACCATGGAGCTCAAGGGCTCGTGGCAGCTCCCCGCGGAACTCGCGGCCGGTGCGTATGACCTGGAATTCGTGCTGACCAGCACGACCACTGAACCGACTGGAGCGAAGACACAGTTCACTGTCGGCAAGGCAAGCGCGGCAAACGTTGGCGCCAGGTTCACGACGGACAAGCTCATCTACCGCGTGGGAACGACCATCACGGTCAAGTACACGATCACAAACCTGACCGACCAGCCTCTCGTCCTGACCTTCCCGTCCGCGCAGCAATATGACTGGACCGTCACCGATGCCGAGGGTAACCTCATCTACCAGTGGATGGCAAACAAGAGATTCGCAGCGGGCATTACCCATCTCACGATCCCCGTCGGGGCCAGCGATGGCTTCGAGAGTTCGTGGAGCATCCCGCGCGATCTCAAGCCCAACGGCTTCTACATCCATTTTACCGTGCTGGACGACAGCCTCGGCGTCCTCAAGACACAGCGAGCCGCCGTGCTCATGGGGAGTACACCCCCCTCCAACTAGATGCAGACGCCCCCTCATCGCAGGGGGCGTTTTCATTTTCCCTTCCCCTGGCTTGAGCAGGTCAGCTGTAACATTCTCGGGACAAATGCACCCCTTGTATTGAACCAACATGCTCGGGGGGTTCCAAGAGTGTTACAGTCCGATGTGTTATATGCGCGCTGACCGGGAGCGTGTTCCACCGGACGGTCAATTACCAGCTGACCCCATATCATTGTCAGGGTTTGCAGTATACTTTCCGGGGAGATGAAAATGGAAAGCACGCTCGTTGTCCGTGTTCTTCCGGTCATTATTGGGTACCTGCTGGGATGTGTTCTTCCAGGTTACTTCCTGCCACTCTGGATAAAACACGTGGACATGCGGACCGTCGGAGACGGCAATCCAGGAACGATCAACGTCCGAAGGGAGATTGGACCCGCCCTGGCCGCCGTGGTCTTGTCCTATGACCTCACAAAAGGGCTCCTGTCGATGCTCATCGCCGATGTCTGGTTCAAGGCGCCCACGTTTGTCGTCGTGCTTGCCGGCTTTGCCGCCATCATCGGGCACAAGTTCCCCTTTTATCTCAAGTTCAGGGGTGGACGCGGGATCGCCAGTACCGTCGGCATCTTCCTCTACCTTCTCGGCAAGGTGACGACCGATTCTATGATACCTCAGGACATCATTGCCGCCCTCTGTTTCCTCGGCATCTATGCACTGTTGATTGTGGCAGCCACACACGACGAGGATTTTATGACCGTCACGCTGCTGCCGCTCCTGGGAACCGTTCTTGCCTTCTACGTCCGGTCGTACAGCGAGCTGACCCTCGTGCTGCTCCTGATAGGGATGATTGCCTTTGAGAGCTCAAAGAACCTGCGGCGTGAGATGTTCCGGCTGGCGGATGACAGGGCGACAC
>JBAQYC010000082.1:0-4069 GCA_049299835.1 Candidatus Cryosericum sp.
GCTCTTCTTCTACGACCATCGCCTGCAGCCTGGCCTGAACCTGTTTCAGATCATGCTCAGCCTGCTGGATGCTGCTCAAGGCCAGACTCCGCTTGTCACGTACAAGTGCTACCCTTTCTGCCTGGACATCAGCCTGCCGTGAGGCTTCTGCGGCCTCTGCCTCGAGCCGCGACAGTTCGGTGGAGTCCTTGCCCGCAAACAAGCGTTCGATAGACCCGCGCAGCGCCCGCACCGCAAATGCACTATCGATGACAAATCCGTCTTCACAGTAGATCTTGTAAAAGTCCCGGCGATGATCGCGGGCGAACGCGAGTCCCTGCTCGAGAGACGGAACGACGAACAACCGACATAAAAGCTCGCCGATAAGAGGAGGGGCGCCGGCCACTGTGGTCACGGTCGCCGCCAGAGAAGAGGCGAGAACATCCCTCGCGTCTGTCGGACTGTCCTTTGGCGCATAGCGGACCCCGATGGTTGCCTGTCCAGAGCGGCGAACAGCCACCGCCAGCGCCTCAATGGGGTCACTGCTCAGCTCAACAGCCAACTCCTCCCGCAACAGCTGCAGCAGGAGAGGCGCGCGTTCTCCCAGATCGACCACGTCGAGGACGCGGCGAGCCGTGGACCCATTTCGTATCTGCTCCTCCAGGCTGGCAATGAACGCAGCTGCGTTCTGCAGTGATTTGCGGTAGGATTCTGCAGCCATCGCCCTGTCCTTGCTGTCAGCTGCAAGCACAGTCTGCTCCTGTTCAAGCATGACCAGCTCCCGGGAAGCCTCCCCGGATTGTACTCTCAGCTCCTCGAGCGTCTTCTCGAGCGCGTCTGCCTGGGTACGCATAGCGCTCACCTGTTCAGCAGCAGCTTCGGGTTCATGCTTGCCGGCGACCTGTCCGGAGACCTCGACCGTTTTGCGCTTCTCGTCGAGCTCGAACTGCAACGGGTTGAACCTGCCAAACAGCTGACGCACCTCGGTCTCGAGTTGCAGGACCTGTGCCTGAGCTTGCGCAAGGCTTTTTCGCCTCTGTTCGACACCCTGGATCACTTCATCATAGGTACGCTGCTCCGCGGCCAGTTCGGTGCCAGCCTGCGACTCCTCGCCCCTCAGCTGTTCGATGGACATTCCCGTTTCACCGGCAAGCTTCGTCGTCTGGAGCCTGCTGGCATCCCAGTCCTGCTCCTGGCGTACAAGCCTGGACTCCTCTGCGGCAAGATACTTGGCCTTTTCGCGGACGGAAACCAGTTCCTTTTCGAGCCGGTACGCGTCCTCGCGCGCCTCGCCGAGAACTGACGTCTTCTCACGGAGTGAGGCGCCGATCTTGCGTTGTTCAGTCTGCAGGTCGTCATGGGCTGCCTGCCGACCATTCAGACTGGTGATGACCTCCGCCATTTTCTCCTGTGCCTCGGCAAGCCGTGCCGTGGCACGTTCCTGCTCGCGCAGCACAGACAGATACCGCGCATGCGCAATATCCATCTCCAGATCGCGCAGGCGCGACTGATAGCCGATGTATTCGCGCGCCGCCGCCGCCTGTACACCCAGATGCGTATAGCTGCCGTTCAGCTCGGTCAGCAGATCCTCGACACGAGCAATGTTCACCCTGGTCTCTTCCAGCTTGACGAGCGTATCTTTCTTCCGCTGTTTGTACTCTGCGATACCGGCTACCTCTTCAAACAGGCTCTTGCGCTCTTCAGGCTTCATCGTGAAGATACGGCTAATTTCTCCCTGCCCGATGAATGGATAGTGGCGGAACCCGAGTCCTGTCGATGTCAGGAGCTCTTCGACGTCCCGAAGCTGAACATCGTTGCCGTCGATTAGGAAATCCGATTCCCTGGAACGAAAGATCCGCCGGGCCACAGAGACTTTGTCCGTGCCGGTCCCGAAGACGTCGCCTTCGTTGTTGAATACGACCTCTGCCTCGGCATAGTTGACGGGGTGACGTGTCGCACTGCCGGCGAAGATAAGGTCCAGCATCGATCGGGCACGCAGCGTCCTGAGGTTCTGCTCGCACAGTGTCCAGCGCAACGCGTCGACCAGGTTGCTCTTGCCCGAACCGTTGGGGCCGACAATAGCGATAACAGGGTAGGAGAGCTCAAGAGTGGTGCTCTGCTCGAAGGTCTTGAACCCCTGGATATGAAGCGATTTCAGATACATGTCGCGCGTGTCCTCCGACTCAAGAGGGTCCAGTCCAGCGAAAGTATAGTCACGTTCCGAGCTGTGGCAATCAAGACCGAAGAGCCTCAGTTTAATTGACAAACAGCGGGCACACCTTATACTTTTGAGATATCGCCGTGGAGGTTTGGCTGATGACTCCAATCGAACTGGATCCGCTATACGAAGCAAAGAAGTACGAGGAACGCATCTACAGTCTGTGGCTCAGCCAGGCGGCTTTTCATTCGGAGCCCGACCCCGACAGGACACCATTTGTCGTTATGATGCCACCTCCCAATATCACGGGGTACCTGCACATCGGGCACGCCCTCAACATGACGCTCCAGGACATCGCCATACGCTACAAGCGCATGAAGGGGTTCGAGACCCTCTGGCTGCCGGGGATGGATCACGCCGGCATCGCCACACAGGCCGTCGTCGAGCGTCAGATCAAGGAACAGGGACTGACGAAGGAAGGCCTTGGGCGCGACGAATTCGTCCGCCGCATCTGGGAGTGGAAAGACAAGTACGGAGATATCATTCTGTCTCAGCTCAAGAAGCTCGGCATCTCTGCCGACTGGGATCGTCTGCGCTTCACGCTTGACGAGCCGTATGAACGTGCTGTCAAGACAGCCTTCGTCCACTACTACGAGAAAGGCCTTCTCTACAAGGGCCAACGCATCACCAACTGGTGTCCCCATTGCCACACGGCTATCTCCGATATCGAAGTCACATACGCTAACGAGAAGGGCCATCTGTGGTACGTCCGGTACCCCTTCGCCGACGGTCCGGGGTTCGTCACGATTGCCACGACGCGCCCGGAGACGATCCTTGCGGATGCAGCCGTTGCGGTCAACCCCGCAGACCCACGATACACGGACATCGTCGGCAGACAGGTCATTGTCCCTGTTGCCAACAGGGAGGTCCCCGTCATCGCCGACGAAGCCGTCCTGCTCGATTTCGGCACGGGCGCCCTCAAGATCACTCCCGGCCACGACCCTACGGATTTCGAGGTCGGCAGACGACACGACCTTCCGAGCATGGCTGTCATCGGCCTCGACGGCCTCATGAACGAGAACGCCATGCACTACAGGGGCATGACTGCTGTGGAAGCCCGTGAGAAGATCGTGGCGGACATCGACGCTCTTGGACTTCTCGAGAAGGTGGACGATTACGAACACAGCGTAGGGCATTGCTCTCGCTGCAGCTCGACCATCGAACCGATCGTCACGGACCAGTGGTATCTGCACATGAAGGACCTGGCCACCAGGGCGCTTCAGGCTGAGCGCGAGGGCAAGGTCGAGGTCTTGCCGGTCAAGTGGCGGAAAGTCTATGAGGGCTGGCTGGAAAACATCAATGACTGGTGCGTTTCGCGTCAGCTGTGGTGGGGCCACCGCATCCCGGTGTACCATTGCGAAGACTGCGGAGAGGTCATCGTCTCGGTCGACGCTCCTAACCTCTGCCCAGGATGCGGCAGCAGTCACATCACGCAGGAAAGCGACGTCCTGGATACATGGTTCAGCTCGGCATTGTGGCCGTTCGCAACACTTGGGTGGCCCGAACCGACTGAATCTCTCAACTACTACTATCCGACGTCTCTGCTTATCACCGGTTATGACATCATCTTCTTCTGGGTTGCCCGTATGGTCATGTCGGGCCTCGAATTCATGGATGACGTCCCCTTCCACACGGTCTTCATAACCGGCCTTGTCCGCGATGAACAGGGGCGGAAGATGAGCAAGTCGCTCAAGAACCAGGTGGATCCGCTGGACCTGATCAGCACGTACGGGACAGATGCTCTGCGATTCACCATGGCATCTCTCTCCACCTACGGCGGTCAGGACATCCTGCTCTCCGACCAGAAACTGCTGTCGTCGCGCAACTTCATCAACAAGCTGTGGAATGCGACGCGCTTCGTCGTCGCCGGCG
>JBAQYC010000083.1:0-2333 GCA_049299835.1 Candidatus Cryosericum sp.
CAAGGAGGAAGTTCATGAATGCATATCTGTATTCCCAGTGGTTCAGCAAAAACCTGCAACAGGTGGGCGCTGTCCTCGCCGTCGTTCTTCTGAGCGGCGCAGTCGCCGGGGAACGCGAGCTGCACACAGCCATCTTCCTGTTCTCGCGGCCGGTCAGCCGTGGCATGATCCTGGCATCCAAGGTCGTCGTCCTGTTCGCAGGGCTTGTGCTGGCAGTACTGATCTCCACGGGAGGAGCAGTGCTGGGTGCCGTCATTGTCGGAAAGGTGCCCCAGGCCGCATTCGTGCTGACCGCGACGCTGCACAGCGTCATTGCGTTGCTCACATTTGCATCCCTTGCCACACTACTCTCAGTACTTGTGGCGGACCGCATGAAGGCGAAGCTCTTCTCAGGAGGCATCATCATTATTCTTTCGGTCGTGGGCCAGTTCAAGCCTCTTCACTGGCTCAACCCGCTGGCGCTGTTTGGAAGCTCCGCCCTCATCCAGCACTCTGTACCACAGCTCATGTCGATCGTTGTCGGCGTGGCTCTCAGCGTCTGCATGCTGTGGGTTTCGCACCGCATTCTGCAGTGGCAGGAGTTCTAGTCCTGCCCCTGTTCGTTCCCAGGAAGCCCCGGTGCTGTGTGCCGGGACTTTTTTCGGTTTCCGCTATACCTGGGCGTGGTTTTGACTACAATGGACATGGAACCACGGGGCGGGAATGGGTGTGCGTGTGCGGCCGCCACTGACTTCGAAATGATGGAGGAAACCATGACACGACGGAAGCAATCGCTGCGCTCTATTTCGGCGCAAGATCTCTATGCACTTCAGCTTCTCACGGACATTCGCCTCTCGCCGGACGGCAGACAAGTCGTCTATGGCGTTCAGCGCGTGGACAAGAAGACGGAGAAGAAGTACGCGAATCTGTGGATGGCAGCCACGGACGGTTCCGCCAGAAGCCAGTTCACGCAGGGAGACCAGACAGATGCATCCCCAAGGTGGTCGCCGGATGGACGGTATCTTGCATTCCTGTCATCGCGCAAAGAAGGCGAGAGCGCACAGGTCTACCTTATCAACGCTGACGGTGGGGAGGCGCGTCGACTCACGGATCTCAAGGGCGAGATATCCAGTCTGACATGGTCACCTGATAGCAGGAACCTTCTGCTGGAGCTCACACTGAAGGACAAGGAAGTTGTCGACCGCGAGGCAGATGAGCAGAAAAAGAAACTGGGAGTTGTCTCGCGTCACTACACGCGTCTGTTCTACCGTGGAGACGGCGAGGGGTGGCTCGGCCACGAACGGACACACCTGTGGCTTGTCGACGCTGCCAAGGGTCGGGCGAAGCAGCTTACGTCGGGCAGTGTGTATGACGAATACAGCGCATCTTTTTCTCCGGATGGCAAGTCGATCGTCTTCTGCAGTAACCGCAGCAAGGACCCCGATCTCGAGCCCGATCTGACGGATCTCTACATTATGCCCGCCGCAGGCGGGGCAATGAAGCTGGTCAAGACTCCTGCAGGCCCCAAGGTTGCTCCCGTGTTTTCACCTGACGGAAGGATCATTTCCTATATGGGCGCGCGCGAACCCAACGAGTGGTGGCAGAACTGGGAGTTGTGGGTCGTCCCCGCCGACGGGAAGGGAGATGCGCGCAGCGTGACCAGGCCGTACGACATCTCGCTCACTTGCTCGACCCTGAACGACGTAGGGGGAGGGCTCCAGATGCCTCCTGTGTGGTCAACCGATGGCAAGGTCCTGTACTTCCAGATTTCTGAACACGGCAGGACAAAGCTGATGGGAATCGCAGTCGATGAGAGCACCCTCTACTCCGTCATCGACACTCCCGGGTGCGTCGGTACCTTCACTATGGATGCTGGACAGGAGAAAATGACCTACTTCCTGGGTACCATGACTGACCCGGGACAGGTCTGGGTGCGCGACATGGATACAGGAGCAACGCGACAGCTGACCCATCTCAACCGGGATCTCCTGGCAGAGCTTGACCTCGGCAAGGTTGAGGATGTCTGGTTCAAGGCTCGTGATGGGCACGACCTCCAGGGATGGATCATGACACCTCCCGGTTTTGACCCAAAGAAGAAGTATCCCTCGGTCCTTGAGATCCACGGGGGTCCACAGGACCAGTATGGCTATCTCTTCATGCACGAGTTCTACTTCCTTGCTGCCAAGGGCTATGTCGTCTACTTCAGCAACCCGCGCGGTGGGACCGGGTACGGCGAAGAGCATGAGAAGGCCATCTGGGGCCGGTGGGGCACGGTCGACTATGACGACCTCATGGACTGGACCGACCTGGTCGAGAAGAAGCCGTACATCGACCGCAAGCGCATGGGTGTCACT
>JBAQYC010000084.1:0-10730 GCA_049299835.1 Candidatus Cryosericum sp.
CGTCGACGATGAGAGTACAGGTGTTGGGACTGAAGAGTGCAGTGACCACCATGTCGGCGTTCATCGTAACCGCTGCCATGTCCTGAGTACCAATCATGTCTCCCGACCAGCCAGCGAACGTATAGCCAGGAGCAGCCACAGCGGCAAGAGTGACCACCGTGCCACGAGCATAGGACATGCCGCCGGGAGATACGCCGATCAAACCGCCATCTGAAGGCGAGACCGATGTCTCCAGCACAAACGCAGATACCGCATCATATTGAAACAAACCGCCACCACCAGTGCCAGCGTAGAGGATAGCAGGAGTCGAAGGATCGACAGCAATGGACCACACCCATGGATCAGTCAACCCACCGTCGACAGCAGTCCAGGTCGTGCCACTGTTCGTTGAACAAAGGACGCCGCCGCTTCCGGTCCCGGCATACACCGTCGTGCACGTGAGAGGGTCGACGGCAAGAGAGAGGATCCAGAGATCGGTGAGCCCACTGTTCACGGCGCTCCAGGTCGTTCCGCCGTTCGCGGAACGGAAAACACCGCCCACCGTGCCCGCATACACGATCTCAGGTGTCTGAAGGTCGATCGCAAGGGACCACACCCACGGATTGGTGAGTCCCGTGCTGGCTATCGTCCAGGTATCGCCGCCGTTGATGGAGCGGAAGACTCCGCCTGTCGTGCCTGCATACAGGGTACTCGGAACCAGGGGATTGATAACAAGGGAACTCACCTGCGAACTGGCGAGCCCCGCATCCACGGCGCTCCATTTCGCTCCACTGTCAGTGGAGCGAAAAACGCCACCTGTCGTACCTGCATACAGGGTACTTGGCACAAGAGGATTGACTGCGAGGGATCTGATATGCAGATTGGTGAGTCCTGAGTTCACTGGGATCCACGTCTCGCCGCTGTCGGGCGAACAAAACACGCCTCCACTGTCGGTCCCCGCATACAAGACGCTGGGGGCCAGGGGGTGAACTGCGAGGGTCCAGACCCATGGATCAGCCAACCCCTCATTCACCACAGTCCACGTCGACCCGCCATCGGTCGAGCGAGAGACTCCACCTCCGCCAGAGCCGGCATACAGCGTGGATGGAGTCGATGGGTCAATAACGAGGCACAGTAGCTTCTCTTCCTCTAACGCCAGATGGCACCAGGCTCCTGCGCCCGTGGCCAGCACGCTGGGAACGCCGCCCGACACGCCTGAGACACTCAAGCCAAGGCACAGAACAAGAAACAGGGCAACACGGACAGACTGTTTCATTATCACGGGCTCCTCTGAGGTCCACTTCCTGCTGGCGACGCTTTCACAGCTGAATTCTAGTATAGTCATGGGTCCAGCAAGGGTCAATCGTCCGGCTCACCCGGAACTTCACGCCGAGAGGTACTGGAACGGAGATACGGCCCTCTCATGTCACAAACCTCGTGCCCGGTCGGCGCGCCGTCCTTCGACAAACAGTGATTGCATATTGGACCCAGTGGGCTAGAATACTACAGTACTGGATGCAGAGACGTGGGTCCCTGGCATCAGGCAGACAGCCTCCGTGAGTGTTCACAGTGGCAAGCAGGCGCTTGTGTCCTTGGAACAATGCGGGTTCTGGTTGTTTTGTGGGCAGGACACTCAAATGGCTGCCTGATAGTCAATGGTCCCGCCACCAACAGATTGCGAGTGAGATCGCCGGTCTTCACCAAGATGTCACAATCGTCGACGAGGTGTATTGATGCTAATAGACAAGCTTTGGGAACTTCAAGAACTGCAGTTGGACTATAGGCAGAAGGAGCGTCTTCTCGAAGAGTCCGACCTTTCTTCACTGCTGGCTCACAAGATCGACGAGACTGAGCAGCAGCTGGCGGACCTGCGTGGGAAGATGGAAACGTTCAAAGCCGACGAAGTCAAGATCGGTGAGAAGCTGGACGACCTCTCGGCGAAGGTCCACGAGGCAGGCGCCAAGCTCGGGAAGGAAGAGATGTCCGAGGAGAAGGTCCAGAAACTCGAAGAGAAGATGAAGAAGCTCACACTTGAGAAAGAGAAGGTCGAGGAGGCACAAGGGAAGAATTTCCACGACCGGCAAGACGTCGAGGATCAAACGAGAGCCTCAGAATTGATGGTGGAGAAGCTTCGCAAGGAACTTGAGAGCATTCCGAAGTCCGACGCTGCGTCCAGAGCAGCCGTCAAGAAGTCTCTTCCGACTTTGCGAAAGGAGATCGAGAACCGCAAGGCGAAGCTCCCGCTCAAGGCCAAGCTGATCTTCGAGAATTTGTCGGAGAAGTTCAGCGGAGCTCCAATTGCAAGAGCAGCGAGTTCCACGTGTGACTACTGTCACGTGAGGCTCTCCCAGAAGACATTGTTCAGTCTTCGTAATGCAGAAAGTGGCGGTGATGCTGAAGAGCTCATCCGTTGCGAGATCTGCGGCAAAATTCTTTACGCAGGCACCAAAGACCGCGAATGAGTCAGTCGCAGGCAGGAGATCTTCCTGCTTGAGGAAAGTCCGGGCTCCAAGAAGCGAGTTGCTCGGGAAACCCGAGTGGGGGTAACCCCAAGGATAGCGCAACAGAAAATATACCGCCCCGCAAGGGGTAAGGGTGAAATGGTGGTGTAAGAGACCACCGGCAGACCAGCGATGGGCTGCGCATTGCAAACCCCAACTGGAGCAAGACAAAATAGGAAGGCACACGGGGCTGCTTCTCCCTGCCTTCGGGTATGTCGCTTAGATAAATGACTGACCACGACAGAACCTGGCTTATCATTCGCGGTGTGTGAAGAGACCCCGACCGTACTTCGGTAGGGGCCTCTGCGTTTGCCAAATGTGAAGAGACCCCGACCTTTGTGGAGGGGACCTCTCTTCATATGCAGACAAGAACTCTCTGCTTCTACAATTGCTCCGCTATGTCGATGAGCTCAGCGAATGCCGACGGCCTGAGACTGGCTCCTCCGATCAGTCCACCATCGACAGATGGGAGCGCCACGATGGATGCGAAGTTGGCGGGCTTGACGCTACCGCCGTACAGGATTGCGACCGAGGCGCCGATTGTCTCCCCGAGGATCCTTTTGAGGTGGTCCCGGATGAGGCAATGTGCCTGCTCTATTTGCTCATCAGTAGCATTCACGCCTGTTCCAATAGCCCATACTGGTTCGTAGGCGACAATAAGCTGAGAGTCGTTGGACAGTCGAACACCATTGAGTGCAGTGTCCAGCTGGCCAAACACGACCTCCTCCATCTTGCCCGCATTGCGTTCCTCCAGAGTCTCTCCGACACAGAGTACGGGAACCAGGGATGCCTGCAGGGAGTTCAGCAGCTTGCGATGAAGAAGGTCGGCCGATTCACCGATGACATGTCTTCGCTCTGAATGCCCTATGAGCACGCAGGTCGCACCTGTCGAGAGGATCATGGCCGGCGACACTTCTCCGGTGTACGCGCCTTCCGCCTCAGCCGCAACATCCTGAGCACCGAGCGCCACCCAGTCTGGAACGACACCCGTTTCTGCGAGGGCTCCCAGTGCAACGAAGTTGGGGAATACGATGACTCTGACCTTGTTTCCATGTGGGGACCTTCCAGCGGCCAGCTCGACAAAGAACGAGTTGGCCTCCTCGACCGTCTTGAACATTTTCCAGTTTCCTGCGACGATTTTCATGACATTCTCCTTTGAGCGTGTCGCACAAGCCGCGTGTTCACTATGATTCCTGATCGTCGACTGCGTGTGGTGGAACCGGCGCAAGTCGCTCTGCACGCACTCTCGAGATTCTCTTCCCGACGATGTTCACCACCGTAAAGATGATGCCGGCTCTTTCAACCCTGTCGCCAACCCGAGGGAGGCGTCCGATTTCCGATAACATGAGTCCTGCGACCGTATCGTAGTCTTCACCCGATAACTCGACCCGAAAGAGCTCCGAAACCTTGTCTGTCGAGACGGAACCCTTGATGAGATACGCATCGGCTCCGGCGTTCTCGATTTCGGCGGCTTCTTTGTCATATTCGTCCTGGATCTCGCCGAAGACTTCTTCCAGGACGTCCTCAACGGTAATGAGGCCTGAAACGGCCCCATACTCGTCGAAGAGAACGGCAGTCTGGATGCGCTGTCTTTGCATCTCCTGGAGCAGGCTGCTGATCTTCTTGGTGTCGGGGGCAAAGAACGGCTGCCGGAGGATAGCACTGGCCTTGACGTCCCGTCCAGCTCCCCCCGCCATCGCTCTGAGTACATCTTTGGCATAAACGAGCCCCACGACGTTGTCATCGTCCATGACCGGAAGGCGAGAGTGACCTGTCTTGTCGATCGCCTGAATCACTTCGGAGATCGGTGTATCCTTTTCGACTGTCGTCACATCCACGAACGGTGTCATGATCTCATATGCCAGTGTGTTGGTATAATCGAAGATGTTGTAGATGAGACGCTCCTCCTCCTTGTTGATCACGCCGTCCTCCTGCCCCATCTTCAGCAGATACCGAAAGTCCTCGGAATCACTGAGATAGCCAGTGTGTCTGGCGCGTCGGAGCAGCGGTCGCGTGAAGATCCCCGACACGGCCGCAAGTGCGCGCGCAGTTGGATACAGCAAGACATACAGGGGGTACAGCAGGACAGCTGTAGCGCGTGTGACCTGCTCCGGAAACGCCTTGCCGATGGATTTCGGGATCGTCTCGGCGAAGATGACGACGACGATTGTCAGGGCGAGTGTGGAGGCAACCGCGAGCAAGTCCGGATTCACCCGCGTAAACACGGTCAGAACAATACGCGTGAAGATGAAGGATGTCCCGAGATTGGCCATGTTGTTGCCCAGAACCACCACAGCGACAAGCATCGAGTGATTAGCCGACATTCTTGCCACCAGCCTGTCAGCAAGAGCCGATGATTCTCCAGTTTTCTCCAGGGCCATCGGTGTGATGGTCACATATCCATATTCCACCATGGAGAAGAGGAAGGAGAGACCCAGGAGCACCAACAGTCCAACGATTTGTCCAGTCATACAGACCTTCTCACAATGCCGGGGCAGTGGTCCCGCTGTGATGTCTTTGCGAAGACCTCTTCTTCGCGGTGCTCCATCAAAAAGCGGTCGCGTTCCTCGATGTGATCGAAACCGACCAGATGCAGCACAGAGTGGACAAGAGAAAACACGAGCTGGTCTTCAAGCCCGTTGCCGCCAGAGACGGCCTTATTCTCCACCGCATCCATGCAGATGATGATATCCCCCAGCACCCAGCCGGTACCCGGAGCAGCATAGCCGAGAGGGAATGACAGCATATCGGTGACCGAATCTATACCTCTGTGCTTACGGTTTAACTCCCGCATCCGAGATGCCGGGACAAAATAGCATGAGACAGCTACTGCACGCCGGACACCCTGGATTGTCGTGATTTCCGGGAGAATCAGATGGACTATGCGGACGACAACGGCGGTCAGAGCCTTGCTGTCAACCTGCCATCCGGGATCGGACAGTTCGACGCGACAGTGTACAGATAGATCAGATTCTTTCATTTGCCTCCTCTGGCGTCAGATATGCATCGCGAACATGGTAGAACGAAATGAGAGACGTGAGGAAGTAGTCCTTGACGGCTTCAATCTCACCCAGAGTGAGCTGTGACTCCGCAAGCTGGCCGTCGGCAATACGAGCATTGACGATCGACTCGATGAGCCCTTCCAGCGCTGGCTTGTCAACCCGGGTAAGTGAACGCGCCGCGGCCTCGACTCCGTCAGCGAGAAATACAAGGGAGGATTCCCTTGTGTGTGGCTTGGGTCCCTGGTACCGAAATGAGTCGGGGGACAGATTCGCCTGCTCGGCGGACGCCTTGTCGTAGAAGAACTGGACGACAGTCGTGCCATGGTGTTCCGCAATAATGTCGACCACCTCCGCAGGCAGATGGTTGCCAGCTGCAATTGCAACTCCTGCCTGAACATGTTCCAGGATAACCTTGGTACTGAGTTCGGGCGAGATGTCCTCGTGGATATTCGGCAGCTCTCCTCGATTCTCACCGAAAAACTGTGGATGCAGGAGTTTGCCGATGTCATGGTAGTATCCTCCAACACGAGCCATCAGCCAGTTCGCGCCGATACGCTGAGCCGCACCCGCTGCAAGATTGGCAACGTTGAGACTGTGATGGTAGGTTCCTGGCGCGCTTTCGAACAGCTGTGCCAGCAGTTTGCTTCCCGTGTCCAGAAGCTCCCTCAGTCTTACGACTGTGGCGACGTTGAACAACCTCTCGAAAACCAGCGTCAATCCCAACGCAAACAGGGCTGCAATGACTCCCCCTGCAAACAGGTACCCCGCGTTGGTGACAATAACCGACAATCGCTGTTCACTGAGCCCGGTAAGAGCGCTGTAGATGAGGCCTGCTGATGCACCGGCAATCGGTCCGGCGATGAGAAGAGCGCTCATCTTGTTCGCCTTCCGCATGACAACGAAAATGGAAATGGCCCCCACGACGAGTCCGGAGAGTACTTCCGCGGGCACCGGAACCATGATCCACGTCAGGACCATCAGGGCAAGGCCGAAGACTGTGGCAAGCGCACCCTCAAAGAACACGAACCCGAGCAGGATGCAGAGGAAGAACGGGGCCATCGTCGCCACCATCTCACCAACCAGCCAGCCAATCACGACGCACGAGCCGCCGATGAGCGCTGTTTCCATCAACAGGTGTTGAGTCCGGGCTTTCGCTGAACCCAGAAGCATGATGGCCAGAGCAACTATTGCCCACGCCGCCAGCGCGACCAGCATCTGAGATGCAACATTTCGGATAGCGCGGGGTCCCCAGAACAATCCCGAGTTCGAGAGCAGGTCAACAGTGCTCTGATCCAGCACACTACCCTTCTTGACGACAGGAGTGCCGGCAAGGATAGTCGAGACGACCGGTGACACCGAGGATGCGGCTTTTTCGCGCGCAAGCAAGGTTGCCTGCTGATCGTACATGAGGTTCGAAGACACGAGACGAGCGGCCAGAAGATACGCCGAGCGTACCTGATTGTCGGAGATACCATACTTCTTGAGTTCCGTGTTGATACTTTCGCGCGCGGCAGGAAGGTTCCCTTCGAGCACACCGCGACCCATGACTGTAGTAAGCGCCTGACGGGCTGCCGTTTTCGACGATTGGACCTCGGATTCCGAACATGTCGCGAGATACTTCGTCGTCGCACCTGTCGAGGTCATGAGCAATGCCGCAATACGCTGAGATTGCTGATCCGTGCCGATATCCTGGCTGCGTATGACGATGACCTTCGCCATAATGTCTTCGAAGGCAGTCAGCGCAGCCGGCAGCTGCGAACTGTCGAATATATAGATGGGAGCCACTTCATCCCTTGCGCGCTTCCGAAGGTCCTCAGTTCTGATGCTGTCAACATAGACGATGTCTCGCCTGGCAACCATGTCGACGTCAAGGATAGCGCCTGCAGACATGCTCCTGTGCACGGGCATGAACGGCAGAGCGCACAGAACTGCCGACAGCAGCGCTATCAGCACAAATACAAGAGTGCCGGTCCGTTTAAACCGTGTGACAGGGAGCAGGAGGCTGTGACAGACCCTTTGCAGGAAGTGAGCTACGCTATTCTGTCTTGTCATTGGTACTACCGTCGGTCTCGCTTCCGCGCCTTGTTGCACGGAAAAATGTCATGCTCACGTCTCCGTACCGCCTTTCCTTGTAGCTCTCCAGGTCTAGCACCGGGCCGCCATACCGTGCATGCAGGGGTTGCCTCGATGCATGCTCCATGATTATGATACAGCCGTCTGCCGCATCGCGCAAATGCTGGGACAGGGTCGTGAGGATACTCTCCTGCAATCCTGAATCGAAGGGTGGGTCTGCAAACAGCACGTCAAATTCCGTTCCCTGCAATCCGCCCACATATTCATCAGCGTCCCCCTTGACGACGGACGCCTGTTCCTGAAGCGCAAGAGTTTTCAGGTTTTCACGGATGAGGCGTACTGACCGATTGTCCACATCGACGAACGTCGTATGAGCCGCTCCGTTGCTCAGCGCTTCTATGCCGACCGCGCCAGTGCCGCTGCACACGTCGATGAACCGGGCTCCCCCGAGAACCGGTCGGAGCATGTCCATGACGGCTTCTCGCGCCTTGTCGGAGCTGGGACGCAGCCATGGTTCCTTCCCGAGTGTCTTCAGCGAACGTCCCTTTAATGTTCCCGATCCGATGATCATGTCAGTTGTCCTCCATGCCGGGCCTCGAAACGGGATACCGGAGAGACAACATGCGCGCCAGATCCACATGTTCCGGCGCACCAAGTGCCGGGTCGCTTTCCAGCAGCTCCGAGGCAACCTTTCGGATCTCCGGAAGTGCGGCAAGGTCACGGTAGGTCAGCAGCGCGGTAGACCCAAATAGCGGGACATCGTAGCCGTGCTGGACTGTCCCGAGGATGTCGCCGGGACCTCGCAGTTTCAGATCTTCCTCTGCAATCTGGAATCCATCGTCAGAGTCGACCAGGACCTGCAGGCGTGCTGTACCGTCAGCGGTCACGTTACCCTGAATGAGAATACAATGGGAAACTGACGACCCTCGGCCGACTCTTCCACGGAGCTGATGCAGCGTCGCAAGCCCAAACCTCTCGGCATCCTCGATGACCATGACACTTGCATTCGGCACATCGACGCCGACTTCGACGACAGTCGTTGCAACCAGGACATCCAGGGTTCCCAGACGGAATGCATCCATGGCCGACTCTTTCTCACTGTTCTTCATGCGTCCGTGCAGTGACGCAACGCGCAGGCCCTTGAGACTGCCCACGACAAGTTCTTTCATCGTCTCTTCGACCGAAGCGGTGCCGTCGCCTTCGTCGGAAGCCGGGTCGATCGCGGGAACCACGACAAAAGCCTGCCTGCCCTGAGCGACTTCGTTACGCACCATGGCATAAGCGCTTTCACGTTTTGCGGCCGTCAGAAGGTGCGTCTGGATGGGAAACCTCCCCGCAGGCTTCTCCGGCAGTTCGGAGATGTCGAGGTCACCGTAGATGGTCAGAGCAAGGGTTCTCGGGATCGGTGTCGCACTCATGACCAGTGAGTGTGGTTCGTTGCCTTTCGTTCCAAGTGCCATCCGCTGGGCGACTCCGAAGCGATGCTGTTCGTCGACGACGCTGAGGCCGAGACGCTCAAATGCCACACCCTCCTCGAGAATGGCGTGTGTGCCGACGAGACAGTCAGTCTCGCCGGCTGCGACAGCGCTCAGAATGTTCTTGCGCTGGGATTTGGTCATTCCTCCTGTCAGTGTGGCGACTCGCACCCCCAGAGGTGCGAGAAGTCCCTCGAGGACACGACCTGTCTGCACCGCGAGGATCTCGGTGGGGCTGAGGACGGCGCTCTGGTATCCCGCCAGCTTGGCAGCATACGCTGCATAGCCGGCCACGGCGGTTTTTCCTGAACCAACGTCTCCGTGGAGTAAGCGATGCATCTGTCTTGGTTTGCGGACATCCGCCTCGATGTCCTGCATGGCATCACTCTGAGACGCAGTAGGGACGAACGGTAGAGCCTCTGCGTACCGTTCGACCGTCCCTGCAGGCAGGTCGAACGGAGTCCCTGGGACATCGTGCTCGGCGTGCCGACGCATCAGAACTTTCAGTTCAAAGAGAAACAGGCTATCGAAGGCGAACCGGCTCCGTGCCTTTTCAGCTTCGGATTCATCGGTCGGAAAGTGCAGGGAACGATAGCTCCACGTAAGGTCCGGCAGCTGGAATCGGGAAGCGACCTCTTTTGGCAGGTACTCCGCGGCCGCAGAGGGAATCCGGCCTGTAGCACGCCACATATGGGCGCGCAGACCCTTCTGGGTAATGCCCGAGGTGAGGTGATAGAGGGGCACGATCCGATTCATATGCAACTGGGCTGCAGGCGTTCCCGATTCCTCAAACATCGGCTGCGTCAGCTGGACCCCGTCGAATGAATTTTCCAGCCTGCCATAGAAATCATAGTCGCGTCCTGTCTGAAGTCTGCTCTTCACGAACCGGTTGTTGAACCAGACGAGATGGAGCACACGTCCACGAGGGTCTCTTGCCGTTGCCTTGACCAGCAGAACCTTTCGTCGGATCTCCGTTACGGTGAGGAGATGCGCCTTGATGAGGACCATCTGGCCAAGTGACTCGCGCGACAACTCTGACGGATAGCGCAAGTCGAGGTAGCCTTTCGGAGCATGCTGGAGGAGGTCGGCCACACTTGCGACACCAAGCTTCGTCATGACCTCCTGAACACGAGGTCCAACTCCCCACAGTGCGGATACCGGTTCTTCGAGTATCTGCAGAAGATCCTTCATGCTGTCAGGCGATAGCCGCGGCACTCGCGGAGAATGCAGTGGAGCGACGCTCACATGACGCGGCAGGTTGGCGTCCGGGTGAGTCGAATCTTCCAGAAGCGCAAGAAAGGCAGAACACCTGTCTTTCCGCACGGGCCTGGACAGGAACTGATAGTCGACCAGCAGAGACCGCAGCTCGTTCGACACGCCAAGTGCGGCAGCGGGTCGTGTTCGCTTCAATGCGCTTTCGATCGTTGCAAGGGCAAGCCGCGCAAACCCACCTACGGCGGCATCGTCGTTACAGCCACGCTTGAGTTCCAGACGCGCCAGACCCCGCAGAAGCTCTTTCCACGTATCTGATTCGGCTGGACTGCCTCCGCCGCTCAATGGGTCCCTGATCCTGGAGAGCCCATCATTGCTCTAGGAAATGTCCGCAAGGAAGCTCGCCCCCGCGACAGGGACAACTCCGAGGTACTCCGCCACGGTGGCTCCGAGGTCCGCAAACGTTTCGCGGACTCCCAGGTATGTTC
>JBAQYC010000085.1:0-3831 GCA_049299835.1 Candidatus Cryosericum sp.
GGTCAACACGGTGCGCAAAGTGTACGATGCCATCATCAAAAGCGGCAAGGTGACCTGGCCTGCCCTCGGTATCCAGGGGGCCACTCTCACGACCTCAATTGTCGACCAGTACAACCTCAAGGTGTCCCAGGGCGTCTACGTCGTTCAGGTCACCGCTGGATCCGGCGCACAGGATGCCGGGCTCAGGACCGGCGACGTCATCACGGCGATCGACGACAAACCGATGACCACCATCGATGGTGTCCTCGCCTACATTCGCTCCAGAAGCGTCGGAGACACGGTCCAGGTCGTCGTCGATCGGAGTGGTACGGCCAAGACGTTCTCTGTGACATTGAAAGCCCTCAATCAGTAGACGACAGAGACAGCCTCTGTCCAGACTCGACGACCAGAAACTCCAGCACGGTGAGCCGGAGTTTCTGGTATTCCCGTCTTGCCAACAAGGAAAACAGGGCAATCCTGTTCATGCATGTGTCTGAGCATATCCATTTCCACCAGGATGGAGAGACATATGACAACAACACGAAAGCGCAGGGCGTGAATTCATGAGTGATATGGTTCAGCTGCTACGACCCGACCTTCACGTTGCGCTCACCTGCCCTGCTGACTGGACTGTCATGGAACTCGACGAACAGGCAGGACTCCGCGTCTCCAACCCCACGGATCCACGTGTCGCTCTGCAGGTTACGTATGACGAGTCTGATTCGGCTCTGGACGAAGTGTCTGAGCGTCTGCGCAACGGTTTGCCGGAAGGCGCGGTGCTCGAGAAAGGGGCACTGAACAAAGCGAGAGTGGCCCCCGACGGTGAAGTACGCCCTGATGGTTCACCCGTGAAAACGCTGGGGTTCTCCGCGCGTGATGGTTCATTTGTTTATCGGGTTCTGGTCGCAGAAGACGCAGGACGCCGATGGACCGTTCGTGTTGAGACACTCCAGCGCAAGGAGTGGTGGCAGGAGAGCCGGACGCTGGAAACGATGCTCGCCAGTCTGCTCCTGCTGTAGAAGACCCTACGTCGCAGACGGCTCTTCGATGGCTTGCAACTCCTTGAGATGTCCGAGGACCAGCCTGGCCGTCGCGATATTGGTCGCGAGAGGGATATTGTTGACATCACAGATCTTCAGCACGGCATTGATATCCGGCTCATGAGGATGCGCGGTCAGTGGGTCCCTGAGGAAGACGACGGCCTTGATCTCATCGGAGGCGATCATCGAGCCAATCTGAAGATCCCCGCCTTTCTCTCCGGAATTCACCCTGGTGACGTGAAGGCCGGTCAATTCTTCGATGAGACCACCTGTGCTCTTTGTGGCAACCAGCTCCTCCTGAGCCAGCATCTCCTGGAAATCCCTGCACAATGCGATCATCTCGGGCTTCTTTCGGTCGTGCGCGATAAGTGCAACTCTTGTTCTCATGTGTTCATTTTACCATACAAGAACGTAAGTCAACGAGACTCTTGTCAGGTGTTCTTCGCAGTTTGGGTTATCCACAGGATGTTGTGAATATCTGTGGAACAGAAATCCGGAGTCAACCAAGCGACGCTGTTAATAAGGAGTTCTTGTTGCACAGCAGTCCACAGGCTCTCCTGAACCTTATGATAGCGTGGAGTCCGCTGTGGATAACGCTTTCACATCTGGGAAAGTTATCCACAGTGCCTGTGGAAAGTGTCAGTACTTCTTCGAGACAGCCCGATTTGTCCGACGTTTTTGCTGTTCCTGATGGCGCCAGATGTCCCAGCGCAGCCAGGCCTCATATGCACGCAGAAATGATAGGCGCATCGCGGGGTTCTGAATGATCTGTACTGCCTTCTCGGCTCTCGCCTCCTGTTCGGGACTCAGATGGATCGTGACGGCCAGTGAATCCGGATCCGGCTGAGGAATGGAAGGTGCCACCTGGGGTCGATGGATGCGGACCTCGTGAACGTTGTCAAGGCCAAAGGCCAGGTTCGTTACGAGCTTGCTCCCCATATGAGCATTCAAGCGTTCTACAATGAGGCTTTTCTGCTCAGCCAGGACCTGCATGATGGAAGGGTTGGCACAGAGAATCGTTAGTGTTCCACTTCTAAACTGGGCCGGGTGTGAGTTGCGGGCAACGTACGCGCCGATAGTGCGCTCGCTCCACAGAGACTGAACCGCGGGCCAGACGTCGCTCAGCGACTGGACTTTAATTCCCTTGTCGAGGCGACCGGTACGCCGCATCTCGTCAATAACGTCTCCGATGCGCTCCATGCTGTTGTCGTTTCTTCTCACAGCTGCACGGACGTAGCCTTCAGTCCGCCTCCAAGACGCGCAATATCAAAGGAAGAGATAAAGACTTGCTCAAACCTCGCCAGCAGATGTATGAGTCGATCAAGATTCGACACGTCGATGTCACCTTCCAGGTCGTCGAGCAGAAGTACCGGGTATTCTCCTGTGACCATGCGTATATATTCGGCGCCCGCAAACGTAAGCAGGAGGGCCACGAGCTTCGCTTCGCCCAATGACGCAGTATCCCTCAGCTGTTTTTTTCCTCGAAGCAGGACGAAATCATCGAGATGACACCCGGCCAGACACGCATGCCGCGCAAGTTCCCGATCCCGGAGCGCACGGATGGACTCCATGGAAACGGGTCGCGGCTCATAGAGAATGGACACATCCGACAGCGGTTCAAATAACCCGTCACCGATCAGGCGTGTCATCGCATGGGCCACGGCAGCAAGAGCCGACTTTCTCTTAGCATAGACAGTAGTTGTCAGACCAACAATCTGTTCGTCAAACAGGTCCAGCAGGGAAGTGTCGACAATACCGGAACCCGTCTGCCGCAACAGAGCATTCTTGCGTGTCATGACGGCCGAGTATGCGGAGAGTGCCTCCAGGTATGTGTGATCACACGACGCGATCAGGAGATTAATAAACTGACGCCTCACTGAGGGCATACCCTTGACCAGAAACAACGAATTGAAGTTGAACTGGGACACACTAAATCCACCAATGAGGTGAACAAACACATGATAGACAGTCCCGTCGATACGAAGTTCCTTACGTCCTTCCGTGGTAAACATAGCCTGCACAGTGTGACTGATCAGCCCTCCGGCCACCGGGTCGCGTGTCCGGTACCTGCCACCAACGACAAAATACGACGCCCCGTCCCTGATGAGTTCGGCATTTGTCAGCCCCAGACATGATTTGCCGGATGCCAGAAAATGTATTGCATCAAGGAGCGTCGTTTTGCCGGCGCCGTTACCTCCTTCGACAGCAGTAATGGGTGAGGTGATTTCAATGCGCTGTTCAGTCAGTGCCCTGAATCCCTGTACCCAAAGCGACTCCAGATACATTCCCCTCCGAGGGGGCGACTATTCCATCTGTTTGTGTGGCATGACAAGGTAGAGGAAGTCTTCCTTGCCCTGGTCTTTGATAACCACCGGGTGAACGGCACTGTTCATATGCAGTTCGGCATTTTCGGTACCGACCGACATGATTCCATCCAGTAATTTGGTTCCGAAGAAGGAAACAGAAAGACCACCGGCCTCTCCTTCATAGCTTAGTTCATCACGAGCGTTTCCCTGATCCTGAGCCGTTCCCTGAACAGTCAGACGCCCTTCCTTGAACGAGAGGGTAATGACGTCTGTTCCACCAAAGACAACTGCACCTACCCGGCGCAGTGCATCCAGAAGCTCGGTCTTCTTGACACTTACAGCATATTCCCACTCGCGAGGCACGATGTCGTTATAGTTGGGAAACTCGGCACCGATGAGAAGAGAAATAATCTGTGTGTCACCAGACGAGAACAGACACTCATCTTCGGTAATGACGATATGAACGTCACCTGCGGGCTTGAACGATTCAAACACTTTAGCTGGAA
>JBAQYC010000086.1:0-6240 GCA_049299835.1 Candidatus Cryosericum sp.
ATCCAGGCACGACCGCCCAGCCAATCGTGCGCCAATTCGGGCGTCACGGGCTCTCGCCTGACCGACCTGGTGCTCAGGTCAACACGCAGAATCGAGCCACCATAGCCATTGATCATCAGTCTTCCTCCCAGGTCAGGGCTTGCGCCGCGCAATTTGCCACACAGGCTCCACAAAGGTTGCACATGTAGGGGTGGGGGTTGGCAGACGATTTGAAGATCGCCTGCTGCGGACAACTGTCCACGCATGTTCCACAATCGATGCACTTGGAATCGTCGATCACGTATGCTCCGCCTGCGTTGACGGCAATCGCTTCAACCGGGCACACAGATTGGCAGATTCCACACTGGTTGCAGAGATGAATCTCAAAGTAGCCTTCCGGAAAACGAGGTACGATGCCGATGCGGGCAGATTTGTGCGTATTCAGCCTGAAGTTCTGGGCCGAGCATGTGAGCTGACACAAGCGGCATCCCGTACAACTCTCCGGCGTTACGACGATGTGCTTCATGCGACCTCCTGTCCATGTCATGTCCATCTGATCCGAACCGATTATAACAGGATGCCGTGGCAATGAAAGCAAGCGGGCTGTGCGTTGATTACGGCCTCAATGGCGGTACAATGGGAAGGAACCAGCGGAGGCTGCTCATGCGAACACTTATCACAGACATCGCTTTCCTGAGGACAGGCAATGCTTTTCGGCAGGAACTTGCGGACGCATATGTTGTCGCAGACGACAACATCATTACAGCCATTGGCACAGGAACCCCCGTCCTTGATACTCCTGCAGACCGTGTCATCCCAGGCACGCGTATGCTTATGATGCCGGGCTTTGTCAACACCCACCATCACCTCTACCAGACATTGTTTCGGAACGTTCCTCAGGTCGAGCATGCCAAGCTGTTCGACTGGCTGACGTTTCTCTACGAACACTGGAAGTACATCGACGAGGAAGCCGTCTACACGAGTGCTCAGGTGGGCATCTGTGAGATGCTGAAGACCGGTGTCACGACGACGACCGACCATCTCTATCTGTATCCGTATGGCAACAACGCCATCATCGACGCAGAGATCCGTGCAGCCCGTGATGTCGGTATACGGTTTCATCCCACGCGCGGCAGCATGTCACTGAGCAAGAAAGATGGAGGGCTGCCTCCGGACAGCGTGGTTCAGACGGATGAGGAGATTCTGGTGGAGTCTGAACGTGTCATCCACCAGTACCATGATCGCGGTCGGTACGCGATGATCCGCATAGCCCTGGCCCCGTGCTCCCCATTCTCGGTTACGACAGAATTGATGAAGCAGACGGCGGTTCTGGCTGAGAAGGAAGACGTGCTCATTCACACGCATCTTGCCGAAACGCAGGATGAAGAAGAATTCTGTCTCCAGAAATTTGGCTTTCGCCCAGCGGACTACATGGAAGAGGTCAACTGGCTCACTCCTCGTTCCTGGTTTGCCCACATTGTATGGGCGTCCGATGCCGATATCCGCAAGCTGTCCGAGCATGAGTGCGGCATGGCACATTGTCCGGCCAGTAATATGCGTCTCGGCTCCGGCATCGCTCCGGTGACCATCATGAAACGAACGAACATGCGCATCGGCATCGGCGTCGACGGCAGTGCCAGCAACGACGGCAATTCGTTCATCGGCGAGATACGCCTGGCGACTCTGCTCCAACGTGTGAAATATGGGGCAGACGCCCTTACAGCACGGGAAGCTCTTGTTATGGGTAGCATGGGGGGCGCCCGCGTGCTGCGCATGGACTCGGACATCGGCAGTATCGAGGTCGGAAAAGCCGCTGACCTGATCATGTGGGATCTCGACACGCTCGAGTTCGCAGGGGGGCTGCATGACCCCTTCACGGCACCGGTCATGTGCGACGCCAAGCAGGTGAGTTTCAGCATGGTCAACGGCAAGGTTCTCATCGAGAACGGCCAGTTCACGAACATCGACGTCCCGGCCCTGGTGGCCAGGCAGAACACGATAGCGACGAACCTCATGGCGCGCTAGTACGGCGCAGCGGACGAAGTCCAGCCGGCAGTTTCCCGGGAGGCAGGCACATGAAGACGCTTCAGCAATTTCTGAGCTATGCGAGAGAACGCGAGGTTGCGCAGATCGACCTGAAATTTACGGACCTGTTCGGCGGCCTGCATCACGTGACAGTTCCCCTGTCTCGTGTCGACCAGGGGCTCCTGACCCAGGGTGTTGCGTTTGACGGTTCCAGTATTCCAGGATTCGCGTCGGTTGAGCGCAGCGACATGCTCCTGCGCCTTGATCTGTCGACAGCATTCCTGGACCCGTTTGCCAAGGTTCCCACTGTCGCGGTCTTCTGTGACATCCTTGAACCCCATACTCATCGACGTTTTCCTCTCGACCCTCGATTCATCGCAGAACAGGCTGAAGCACTGCTGAAGTCCAAGGGATACGCCGATGCGGCCTGGTTTGCCCCCGAGTTCGAGTTCTACGTCTTCCAGAATGTCGACTTCAAATCCTCCGAAACCACCTCGTTCTTCTCGATCGAGAGCGTAGAGACCGGAAGCACTGTATCACTCGACAACTCACAGCTCCAGGGCTACGCGATCCGCCACGGACGAGGATACCATGCTGAACAACCACTCGACCGGCTGTTCGACTATCGAAGTACACTCGTCCAGATGCTGGAAAACGTCGGGGTAACCATCCGCTATCACCATCATGAGGCAGGGGAGGCCGGCCAGATCGAACTGGAGGTCATACCCTCCACCCCGCGGGCCATGGGCGACGCCTCGCAGAAGATCAAGTATTTCGCCAAGAACCTTGCCCGCCAGATGGGTATGACGGCGACCTTCATGCCTAAACCAATCGCGGGCCAGGCTGGAACGGGCATGCACTTCCACCAGTATCTGACCAGAAAAGGACAACCTACCTTCTATCAGAAAGGTGGAGAACCATATGACCTGTCACCACTTGCCGTTCACTACGTCGGCGGCATTCTGAGCAACGCATCGGCCCTCCTGGGCATCACAAACCCGTCCACGATCAGCTACAGGAGACTGATCCCAGGATTCGAGGCTCCGATTCGGGCGTTCTTCTCCCTGGGCAATCGCACTGCGGCCGTCCGCATCCCCATCTACGCCGACACGGCGACAGAGAAGCGCATCGAGTTCCGTCCCCCGGATGCCACGACCAACGTTTACCTTGCCATAAGCGCAATGTTGCTTGCCGGCATTGATGGCATTGAGAGCGAAACGGATCCGACAGCTCTGCACCTCGGACCGTACACAGGCGATATCGAGAAGCTGCCCGAGAAGGTCGTCCGGAAGATTCCAGTCCTCCCGACCTCACTTGCCGATGCGTTCACAGCGTTGAGGCGCGGCAGCGACTTCCTGACGCGAGACGGTGTTTTCCCTCCTGGATTCGTTGAAGCGTTTTGTTCCTACAAGGAGAAGAACGAAGCAGAAGCACTTCGTCACCTTCCTCATCCCAAGGAATTCGAACTCTACTACGATTGCTGAGGGAACTCCATGCTCATAAGGCTCAAACTGCATGCAATTGTCGCCGATCAGGTCGGGGACCTGCACGATGTCCAGGTGCCGGCTGGGACGGACGTCACGGGCCTGCTTGCAGCATTGGGCGTCGACCGCGATCGTGCAGGCTTCGTACTTGTCAACGGGCACCGCACACCCTATGACACCGAACTCCACGAGGAAGACACTGTATACATTATTCCGTTCCTGGGAGGCGGTTGATCTTGGTCATCGACTGCCAGACTCCCGGAGTTGACCTACGAAGGTTTCTGGCAACTCAACGGCGTTCAGACTACCATGCGCCTTTCACGATGAGGCCGGCTGAGACAGTGCCTGTGCAACGACGTTCCGGGTAGTGCCGTCAGTTGATCGGGCCCTGCTGAGTATCGCTGGGGATGGTCAAGTCGGGAGGGTCGCGAGACCTTCGGCATCTGCAACGGGTAGCACGAACAGAACTCCCGTATTGGGGCGGGAAAAATCCCCGAAGACCTGTCGTGCCAGTCTGCGCGCACTCGCCAGTACTTCGCCTCCCTGGATAAGGGACAGGATGAGGACGTTTTCCGTAAGGTCGATGCTGGCGCTGAGAACCTGTTCGATCGAGGTGAAAACGGTCTCGCGGTCACGCAGGATCCTGCCCATTCCCCGTCCCTCAACTACGGTCGCCCCCCGTACACCGACCGTCGGAAGTAGTTTCAGATAGTCGTAGGTCTTGTCTTCCTGTCTTGTGATAATGACCAGAAGATACATGGGCCCCTCCACAACAATGACCTGATGTATCCATCATAGCGACCAGGAAGGATACAGGCAAGTATTCCCGCGTTGAAACGCACCCCGGCATCGACTCGGGGGCCTCAGCTCCTGTGCAGGAACGTCACTCAGCGGCGGCCGCACGGTCTTGTTCGATGAGTAGCTTGATGGCCTCGATACCAGTCGATACAAGCCTTTCCAGCATCTGATCACGTGGCTTGCTTCCGTCCTCTGCAAACTGGCTGTCGACGATAAGCATGACGCCTCCGGCACGCCTGTGAAGAATGCTCGACACCACAAACACAGTGGCAGCCTCCATCTCCGAACACACGGCTCCACCGGCGATCCAGGCTCCACGGCGCGCGTTCAACTGCTCCGCAAGCGGCTGGCGATCAGGCTCTACCTCACCATAGAACGAGTCTTTCGACTGAGATATGCCCAGATGAGAAGTAAGGTGAAGCTTTTCGGCCGCAGTCCTCAGTGCGAGAGTCACGTCGATATTGGCCACGGCCGGGAATTCGATTGGCATGTACTGTCTGGTCGTCCCTTCGTCGCGGATCGCAGCTGTGACGATCGCCAGGTCACCAATACCGATACCGAGCTGCATTGCACCCGACGTTCCAACGCGTATGAATGTTCCAGCACCGATCATCGCGAGCTCCTCGACAGCAATCGCGGTCGACGGCCCTCCTATTCCCGTCGAGGTCACTGACACTTTCTCGCCCAGGAGCGTTCCCGTGTACGTAACGTACTCTCTGTTCTGCGCCACCTTCACCGGGTTGTCGAACGACCTGGCGATGACTTCACAGCGACCAGGGTCACCGGGCAGAAGAACGTACTTGCCAACGTCACCCTGCTTCAACTTGATATGGTACTTGTACTCGCCATTGAACATCGTGTGTGCCATATGCGAGCCTCCCTTCCATCTGCAGGAATTCGTCTTAATGCAATCCCTGCACCAATATCCTGATCCCAATACCAATAAGGACAAGTCCACCCAGAATCTCGGCCTTGTTCTTGACAAGTTTTCCAATGCTGCAACCCAGGAGCGTCCCTGCGAGCGAGAACACGAATGTCACGACCCCGATAAGCAAGGCCGGCCACCAGATCGACACGTGCAGGACCGACAGGCTCAAACCAACTGCCAGCGCGTCGATACTTGTGGCGACAGCAAGGATCAGCATGTCGCGCGTGCTGCGCCTTTCTTCAGCGCACTCGTCCTCATGTTCTCCGCCATGTACTGCTTCGACAAGCATTTTGCCCCCGACGGACACAAGCAGGCCAAACGCCACCCAGTGGCTGAAACTCTGAATGAGATTTCTGAGTGCCAGACCCCCGAGCCAGCCCAGAATCGGCATAAGCATCTGGAAGCCGCCAAACCACCAGCCTGGCC
Source organism: Candidatus Cryosericum sp. (assembly GCA_049299835.1). Classification (GTDB taxonomy): domain Bacteria; phylum Caldisericota; class Caldisericia; order Cryosericales; family Cryosericaceae; genus Cryosericum. The sequence goes on from JBAQYC010000086.1 coordinate 5,641, forward strand.
GCAAGGCATCGCGGAGAGTCACCTGCTTTATCCGACACCCATTGGCCACGGATACCGCGAATGCGTCCATCGAAAGCCCCACCGCTATGACAAAAACAGTCCAGAACCCCATACAACCTCCACAACAACTCTGGTATCAACGTCAGCTTCGGACAAGGTGATGATCCCTGCTGAGGGGCACGGCATATCGTGCAGAAAAGTATATGGGCAAGAGTCTGCTTTACAAGCCGAAACATTGATATAAACTGAGGCTGCGAGTGAGCGTGGGTCGCCTGCGACACACAGAGACGTTGAGTAGCGGTCGGGAGGATCCTGATGAATATCTGGCTCAAGTACGGGGCATTTGTCGTGGCATCGTACCTGTGGGGCTCTGTCTGCTGGGGCCTCGTCCTCAGTTTCCTCGTCAAGCACGAGGATATTCGACTGAAGGACAACCCTGGCCTTTCAGGGAGTGTCCGCCAATATGGCTGGGGCTACGGCCTCACTGTCGGGTTCCTCGATGTCATGAAGGGCTATTTGCTCGGCCTGTTCCTGCGTTACATGGTGGTCCCTTCATGGGTCCTGATCCTCTCGTTCATGGCCGTCATCGTCGGTCACAAC
>JBAQYC010000087.1:0-6566 GCA_049299835.1 Candidatus Cryosericum sp.
GAGTGGTACCTCGTCACCAGCGCCATCAGCGCGTCGCATCGGTGCGGCATCGCAGCGGAAGTCTCTCTTTCCATAATTAGAATAACGTGCTAGTTGCGCACATGACGGGTTCAGCAGTCAGGCGATGACTCCCGGATGCTAGTGCTTGTTCAGCAAAGGAACGCGCGGTGGCAAAGAACGTCTGCTCATCGGCGGCACCCGTTGATGTCCCCGTAGGAGTCGTATAGCTTTCGAACAAATCGACTGAGGGGAAGGACAGGGCATCTCGTGCATTGTCGATGGCAATGAACGTACCACGCTTTCCCCGGCCGTCAAAACATGTGGCTGAGGTTCCGTCGGCGTAGAAGAATCCAAGAGTGTCTCCAGACGAAGATATGGCATAGTATTCCCTGTCCCAGGAGTAATCTGGATACCCGATGATCAGAACGCCGTTGTCGCTTGCCAGTGAGGCCTGGAGCTGCTCTTCAGCATTGGTTGGTCCCTTCTTGTAGAGTTGCTCCAATACCATGTTGATCTTCTCTGGGGCAACCACCGACGGAGAAGCAGCTGCCGTGTCAATGCAGTAGATTTTTCCATGTGCGTGCGTGAAGTAGAGGAGTGATCCGACTCGTGCGAAGCTGGCGTCCTGGTCCGTGAACAGATTGAGGTCAGCATCGGATGTATTGATGCATTTGACCCATTTGACCTTACCAAGGCCCATGCGAAGGAGCCAGAGATCGAAGTGTGCCACGTTGTCCGCCGACTTGCCGGATATGTCAGCAAGGACGAACCCGTTCTCGATGCTCCCGCTCCCGTAGAGGACTACGATCTGCGCGAGTCCAGATGGAACCGGAACGATCCACGTCCGGGTTTCGGAGCTGAAAGCGAGGGGATACTGCGTGAGCACGATGGTTCTCTTTTGGGATGCAGGCGGGAGGAGTTCATGAGGGACGGTAAAGAACGCATTCACTTCTGGAGCGTACCAGCGGGACATGCCCGCGTTTGCCCCGTCAAGAGAGGAATGCCGAGTTCCGTCAGGAGGCACAAGGATCTGAGCACCATTTGATGTCGCCGTGACGAGGGGTTTGCCACTCTTGGAGTCCCAGGTTTGAACGGCGAGAAGGGGCGAGCCCGAGGACCACTTCAGTGGATAGTCAGCGTACTTGCCGTCCACATGCACGACGGGTGTCGGAGAGAGCGTCACCGTGTTCTGTCCGATATCCCATACGAGAGGGACCGCATCATAAACGGGCTGCGGCGTGTCCATGGGCAGGTCGCGGATCACGTACGTCATCATGTTCACGTGGACGTCCTTCACAGCGGTCTTTGGGGTGCAGCCGGTCGCAAGACCAATCGCTGCGACCAAGGCTAGCACCAATACAGTATGCAAGTTGTTCCCCATTGTGTGCCTCCAACACGTGCTTTCAACGAGAAGAGCGAATCGAGACCCGGTCGCCCAGCCGTCAGCACATCGTATCAGCACGGTAGCGAATCAGAGATGACACTCTCCACCACAAGGGTAATGCTGTGGCAATGTTATGACTAGCCCAAGCGAACCGGTGATTGAAGAACGAGACCACCAAAGGCTCGTTCCAACCTCCGGCGGCTAGCGTACCAAGCTTGCTCCGAATGCTACTGCCAGATCGATATGGTTCCATCCGATTGGATGACCCTGAAACCAAGGTCCACCGGCTGCAAAAGAAACTGGTTGAGAGTGTATGTCTGATGCCAGTCTACCTGAGACATGCGCTTCTCCCACAGCCTCCTGCCCGTAGCCGAGTCGATGCCGACGACAAGCCCTCCCCCATCCTGGACGTAGAGGACATCCTTTGTGGCGGCGAGCACCATCTTCGGATAGTAGTCGACAGGCTCTCCGACCCCGGGACCATCCATGATCGTAGACTTGTACGGCGCAAACTGTACTGTCCAGTCCTTCTTGAGGGCTGCAAGAGAGAATGCAGTCAGTGTGCCGTCAGCAGATGTCTCGCTTGTGTTGCCGAAGCTCGAAAGTGAGCTGCCAGTCGCAGCTGCGTAGATGCGTGTACTGTCAACAGCGATCGACGTCCACGGTGTGCCATCTTCGAAAGACGTTACTGCATGCTGCCCGGCGGCGGCGTCAAGAGACACGACGTCGATGGCAGGGCTTGCCGTATCAACATTGGTGCTCCACCTCTCGCGCAATAGGACAAGCGCGTCGCCCTGTTTGACAAGCTGGTGGACCAGGCCGGGGAAGCTGTACAGGACTTTGACTCTCCATGTTGCCGTACTGATGGCGACAAGGTCCGTATACGTGTTACCATACTCTGTCTTGAGGATGGACTTGTCGTGCGGCGAGCTGACGGGTAGGGCCGCGTAGATTGTCGCGCCATCGTACAGCACGGGGATGCAGATCGGGTCAATAGGATTCGTCATCGGGTAGGAGATCCGGTGATCCAGGATCCCATTGGAATGCCATATCCAGATGCCAGAATTGTCTCCAGAAGCGGCTCGCTCGACGACCACGGCGCACACCAGATTGTCGCTGGCCTTCTGGCCAGGAGTGACGAGGGGCGTGATGGCGCTAATGATCTCGTAGTATGCTCCTGCGACCATTGACAGTGGCTGGCTCCAAGTCAGCACTCCACTGCTGTTGGTGATGCAGACGATGGAATCATGAGGAGTCAGAGTCGTGCCGACGTAGTAAAGGTTCTCGTATGCCGATGGTAACGAGTCATCCGGCCATGGGTCGCCTCCAATGGCAGATGACAGCGATGCGGGCCACGGAGTGGGGCTCACGGCGACAGACCAGCCCTTCTCCCCCGTGTCGAGATGCCACTTCGTCAGCTGGGTCTTGCCATTGTCCGTTTCCTTGATCGTATACATGCTTCCGCCTACCAGAACGGGGAAACCGGACGTGCCATCGTCGCCCAGATTGAGGTCCTCAGTCAGATACGTTACGACGGCGTTCGCGGGCGCCCGTCGCAGTCCATTCACGACAACGAACGTATTATTAACGGAGGGGAGAACCGTGGCTGGATCCTGCTTGCCACATGCTGCCATACTGGCGACGATCACGATCATACACGTAACAAGTGCAATTGCGGAAACCTGTTGTGAACTCACCGTTCTCATTTCATGCCTCCAACACGTTCCTTCTTTCAACAAGGACGTTGGAGTGGAACCTGGTCACCAGCGCCATCAGCGCGCCGTATCGATGCGGCATCGCAGCGGAAGTCTCTCATTCCATAGTCATTGTAACGTGTTAGTTGCACATATGACAGGCTTCAATAGAGAAGAGGCGGAACGTCAGTAGCCCATTCTGCCCAGGGCTGTCCAGGTACAAACGAGCGCAATCACCACAAGCGCCTATGTTGTCTACGCCTGTGGCGAAGCGAGGCAACTGACTTCGCCGACTCCACTTGACAGAGTAATGAGCCACGACATACTGTACACATAAAGAGACCGACCGGTCGGTTTTCCTCTGAGAGCGGGAGAGGCAACCAGGAAGCACGGCCATAAGGTCGAACAGCAGAACTAGGAGGCCGTTGTGGGAGTATTCACGTTTATCCCCACCTGGGTGATTCAAGACGTTGTTGTGTACCTGTTTGCCATAGTTAGCACATTGTTCATCATCAGGCATGAAAAGCACGCAGCGTCCGTGATCCTGGAGTTCATCTGTTTCGTACTGCTCTACGCCGCCGTCTTCGAGAACTTCGCGATGCTGATGGGGTGGTATGGCTACGGCCGTTCAGTACTGATGATCTTCAACGTGCCGGCGTCGGTACCGGTCATGGAATTCATGGTCGTCTACGGCGGACTGAGGCTGACTGACTCAATGAAGATGCCTGAGTGGTGTAAGCCGATATTCGTCGGTGTGATGGGGATCCTCACCGACTTCTCGCTCGATCCGCTGGCGGTCAGCCAGAGGTTCCTCACGCACGAGGGTACGATCGGGCGGTGGACGTGGTTCCCAGGTGCTGCTGATATCCAGATCCACAACATCCCCATCTACAACTTCACGGGCTGGTTCCTGCTGTGTGGGTTTGCGGCCGCGTTCCTTCTCCTGGGGCGCTGGTGGTACCGAAAGACCGGCTACAACAACACGGTCGGCTTCGTGTACCCACCGCTTGCGATGCTGCTCTCGCTTGGTGTCCTGGTGAGCCCGCTCTCGAGTTTCCCGCTGTGGCTGGGACCCAGCTTCAAGAAAGGCGGCGCTACCGAAGTCGTCATGCTCTGCTTTGCATTCGTCCTGTTCATCGTGGTAATGATCATCTGGCGGGGCAGGATGAAGAGCGGCCTGTCGCTGCGCGAGGACTACCCCATTCTCATGACTTCGATTGGCTTTCATGTCTTCAACCTGCTGTTCGCGGTGATCGGGGGCTACTGGGACATCCTGCACATCACCGTCCCGTTTGCGGTCATGCATGGGATGCTCGTCCTCTACATCTTCCGGAGAGGTGTCAGGTTCGGGCAGACGTGACGACCAGGCCCCGCGTTGGGGTCCGCAACAGAGACCTCTCAGAGAATCGACGAAACCGCGGTATAGTTGATTCATGGACCTGGAGAAGCTTCAAGCGACATTGGACAGAGTGCACCAACCTGCGTATCGTTTCAAGCAGATCAAGCTGGCCGTCTACAGGGATCTGAAGGACGGCTTCAGTGCCGTCGACAACATTCCGCTGGCCCTGAGGGATGAACTGAACCGGCTCTTGCCCTTCAGCGAACTTACCCTCACGACAGAGCAGAAGTCGAGGGACGGTTCAGTGAAGGCTCTCTTCGCCACGCTTGACGGCGTGTCCATCGAGAGCGTCCTGATTCCATACGGCGACGGCACCCGTACTGTGTGCGTGTCAACCGAAGCTGGTTGCCAGGCGAACTGTGCATTCTGCGCCACCGGGCACCTGGGCTTCACCAGGGTCCTCACGCCCCCTGAGATCGTCGAGCAGGTGCTTTACTTTGCTCGTGTGCTCAAGGCAAAAGGGGAGAGGGTCACCAATGTGGTCTTCATGGGCGAGGGCGAGCCCTTCCTCAACTACGACAACGTCAAGAGTGCCATTCTCCTGCTGAATGACAAGGACGGGTTCAACCTCGGACAGCGGCGCATTTCGGTGTCCACGAGCGGCATCGTGCCCGGGATCGAGCGGTTCACGACAGAGGATTGGCAGGTGAACCTGGCGATCTCCTTGCATGCCCCTGTCAACGGCCTGCGTTCGATCCTGATGCCGATCAACCGGACCTATCCGCTGGAGCAGCTGATGCCCGCTCTTGATGCATATGTCGCGAAAACGAACAGGAAACTGATGATCGAGTACCTGGTGCTCGGGGGACTCAATGACAGTATGCACAATGCCGACGCACTGGCAGATCTCATCCACAAGTACAAAGAGGTCCTGCGCCTGAGCGTGGTTAACCTGATTGTCTACAACCCTGTCAACGACAGCAGCGGTCGCCCCGACAGGTTCAAGGCTCCCAGGCCGGCGTCGCTGCGAGTGTTCGAGGAGATCCTGACCAAGAGAGAGATCGCCTGGACTCGCAGAGCCAGCTTTGGAAGCGATATCAGCGGCGCCTGCGGGCAGTTGGCTGGCGAGGCGACACCAAAGACAGAGGGATCGGTGGAATCCACATCAACTTGAGCGTCCCGCGGGGAACACAGGCACGTGCTGGATTTGCGGGCGCATGGAAGGCCCTCTTCTTTGCTCAGACAGATTTTCCCATCTCATGTGCCTGCTTCATATACTTGGTGCCCTTGACGGCACCCTCTTCGTTACACCTGCACCGTAGATTACGCCTTTCTCGGCGGCGTCGTTCAGGCAGTCCGTGAAGCCACGGAAGCATTCAATCGTACGTTCCAGCATTTCCGGGTTCTGATCTGACGCGGTCGCGATGAAGTAGAACTCCTTTCCGCTGATCTTGGTGTAGCGGGGAGCGGTGCGGTCGATCAGCGCTTTCATCTGGCTGCTCACGGAGTAGAAGTACACGGGGGTTGCCATGACGATGACATCGGCAGCAATCATCTTCTCAAGGATCTCTGCCATATCGTCCTTCTGCACACAGGTACCGCCGTTGCTCTGACAGGTGTCACAGCCAAGGCACATACCGATCTTGCGCTCCTTCAGAGAGATCTTCTCCACCTGGTTTCCACTCTCGGCCGCTCCGCGCATGAACTCGTCGCACAGCAGGTCAGAGTTGCCGCCCTTTCTGGGGCTTGTGGACAGAATCAGTATTCTCTTGTTCATTCCTCTTCCTCCCGTCTAGTGGTCTGTCCTGATGTACTTCCAATTGTCCTGGTCCGGAAGGATTCAGTGTGCCGGACGATCGATATGGGCCGGAAGCGTTGGAGAAACCTCTCAGTGCCTGTTGGCTGACGCGGCTCCTGCCGCTGCGGCCTGTACGCAGTCGATGGCCAGCACGACCGCCAGCGCCGTAACGGTGTCCTTGAGGTCGGCGATGTCGAGAACATAGCAGTCGCCCCAGGTCAGCCATTCCTTGTGGATCGTGACGATCTCGCGCCCTTCCTGGGAGATGGAATAGTCGTGCGCGAAGAAGTCCCCTTCGACATCCCATCCCAACCCGTCGATGGTGTAGCCGGGATGGAAGAAGGTGAACTC
>JBAQYC010000088.1:0-8071 GCA_049299835.1 Candidatus Cryosericum sp.
CTCCTCATGCGTTCCCTCAAACCGAAGACGAGGGCCGACGACGACAAACTGAGCTCCACCCTGACCCGGCTCAAGGAAGAAGAACCCGCCGTGGTCATCGAGAAGAATGCAGAGACACATGAGACTATCCTCAGCGGCTTGGGCGAAGCCCATCTTCAGGTTATCGTGGAACGTCTTCAGAAGAAATTTGGTGTGAACATTGACCTGGAAGTGCCGCGAGTCCCATACCGCGAGACGATCAAGAGCAAGGCGCGTGTAGAGGGCAAACACAAGAAGCAGACCGGTGGCCATGGTCAATTTGGTCATTGCTGGATCGAAATGGAACCAAACAGCCGCGGTGGTGGTTGGGTTTTTGAGAACAAGGTTTTCGGAGGGGCAATTCCGAAACAGTTCATTCCCGCCATTGAGAAGGGCATGCTGGAGACTATGAACAAAGGCCAGTTGGCTGGATACCCGGCGGTAGACATAAAGGTTGCCGTTGTTGATGGATCCTACCATCCCGTGGATTCCTCGGAAATGGCGTTCAAACTGGCTGGATCATTGGCGTTCAAGAAGGGATTTGAGCAGTGCAGTCCGATTCTGCTGGAGCCGATCGTTGCGCTCGAGACCATTGTCGACGAGAAGTACATGGGCGACGTTATGGGTGACCTGACGAGCAAGCGCGGCAAGATCTCAGGTATGGAGAACATAGAGGGCAAGCAGATCATCAAGGCGTCTGTCCCGCTTGCAGAGATGTTGAACTATGGTATCGATCTGGGATCCATTACCCAGGGAACTGGCACATATTCGATGAAAGTCAATCACTACGAGGAAGTGCCCGAGCGTATCGCTGAGAAGATCATTGCCGACGCGAAGGCCACCATGGTCGCTGAGGAAGAAGAGTAGTTCTAAGGGAGGAAGATTGAGAAACAACAAGATCGAGGCTCTATCCCTCCACCTGGCTTCACCGGAGGAAATACGGAGCTGGTCGCACGGAGAGGTGACCGAAGCTGAGACGCTGGACTACCGCAGTGGCAAACCGAAGCCTCACGGACTATTCTGCGAGATCATCTTCGGCCCGACCAAGAGCTTTCAATGCCGTTGCGGTAAGCTCAAAGGGAAAAGCTTCGAGGGGCAGGTCTGTGACAAGTGCCACGTCGAAGTAGCTGATTCCAACGTTCGCCGTGAGCGCATGGGGCACATCGAACTCCACGCGCCGGTCGCACATATCTGGTACTTCCGCAACGCCGTCAACTACATCGCGCTGCTCCTTGAGATGCCCAGCAAAGCAGTGGAAAAGGTCGTCTATTTTGGCAGCTGGCTTGTCCTGGACCCGGGCAATGCAGAGGGACTCGTGCGCAAGCAACTCGTGACTGATGAGGAGTTCCGTGAGCGCAAGATCAGGGGCGAGAAGTTCGTTGCGAGGAAGGGGGCCGAGGCGTTCCTCGAACTCCTGAAGGACCTCGACCTTTACAAAATGCGTGATGCGCTCCTTGTTCGCATCAAGGGTAAGTCCCGTCAGGACCGCGCCAAGGCTGTCAAGGAACTGGACGTGGTCACCGCTCTCATCAACAATAGCCGGAAGCCAACGGACATGATCATGACGCGCATCCCGATCATTCCTCCAGACCTCCGTCCGCTCGTCCAGCTCGAGGGTGGCCGGTTCGCCTCCGATGACCTGAACGAGCTGTACCGTCGGGTCATCAACCGCAACAATCGCCTGGGGAAAATGATCGATGAGAACGCCCCCGAGATCCTGCTGCAGAATGAGAAACGCATGCTCCAGGATGCCGTCGACGCCCTGCTGGATAACAGCAAGCGCCAATACCCCGTTGTAAATGCGAACGGTCGTCCCCTGCGTTCCCTAAGCGACAAGCTGAAGGGAAAAGAAGGGCGGTTCCGTCAGAACCTGCTGGGCAAGCGCGTCGACTATTCCGGTCGTGCTGTCATTGTCTCGGGCCCGCAGCTCAAAATCAGCCAGTGTGGTGTTCCCAAGGAGATGGCGCTCGAACTGTTCAAGCCACATGTCATTTACCGGTTGATGCGTGAAGGTGTCGTAGGCAGCATGAAGGTTGCTAAGGACATTGTTGAGAAGCCCACGCCGGAAGTGTGGAGCATCCTCGAGAAAGTTGTCAAGGGCAACGTCGTCCTCCTGAACCGTGCGCCAACCCTTCACCGTCTGTCGATTCAGGCTTTCGAACCCGTCCTCATCGACGAAAAGGCCATCCAGATCTCGCCACTCGTTTGCACCCCGTTCAACGCCGACTTCGACGGAGACCAGATGGCTATTCATCTTCCCCTGAGCCTTGCGGCTCAAACCGAAGCCCGCCTGCTCATGCTCTCCTCGTACAACATCTTCTCGCCTGCGAGCGGCAACCCCATGGCCGGTCCTGTCCAGGACATGGTGCTTGGCGCTTACTATCTCACGTATGAGATCAAGGAAAAGATGAAAGCGATGAAGTGGAATTCGGTTCCTGTCTACAGCGAGCAGGACGTTCTTTACCTCTTCGAGTCCGGAAAGCTGCACGTTCATGACCCGATCCTCGTCCGCCTTGGTGGAGTGAAGATCCGCACAACTGCAGGTCGAGTAATATTCAACGATGAACTCCGGGCAACGATCTTCGAGGGTGAAGCGAAGTACCGAGATTTTCCCTTCCAGAACAAGACGATGCCCAAGAAGGAAATCGAGGCGATGATTCTGGACTTTTCGCGCCAGTTTGGCGTGTCCAAGACCTGTGTTCTTCTCGACAACATCAAGGCGATCGGGTTCAAGTACGCGACTGATTCGGGCATATCCATCGGTCTTTCCGACATGGAAGTGCCACCCGAACGACAACATATTCTCGACGATGCCGACAGGACAGTCCGCGAGATCAACGCGTTCTATGATGAAGGACTACTTTCTTACAACGACCGTTACCTCAAGGTCGTTCAGGTTTGGCACGACAAGGGTGAGGAGATCGAACGGGCTGTGTTCCGCAACCTTACAGAGGAGAACTCTGTACGTATCATGGCCGACTCCGGTGCTCGTGGAAGCAAGAAGCAGATTGTGCAGATGACTGGTATCCGAGGCCTGATGTCGGATCCGTCGGGCAAAATCATCGAATTCCCCATTAAGTCCAATCTCCGCGAAGGCCTTTCTGTGCTTGAGTACTTCCTCTCGACACATGGTACCCGCAAGGGACAGGCCGACACTGCACTGAAAACATCTGACTCAGGCTATCTGACGCGTCGCCTTGTTGATGTTGCTCATGAGCTGGTGGTTCGCGAAGAAGACTGCACACACTCTCAGGCTCGTGAGATCAAGATTGGTAACTTGGTAGTGTCCTCGCTTTCGGAGGAGCTGGCGGGCAAGATCGCCGATGAAAAAGTCATCAACCCCCTGACGGGAGAGACGATCATCCAGCCTGGTGAGGAGATCTCGTGGGAACAGGCGAAACGCCTGGAGGCTCTCGGCCTCAAGTCTCTGAAGATCCAGCGGTATGTTGGCGGCTTGACCGTTCAGCCCGTCGTCGATGGTGGGGCCGTGATCGTTGGCCTCCGCGAACAAATTGCCGGCCGGTATGCAGCCGACGACATCGTGCTTCGTGCATCGACGATCAAGGTAAACCCTGTCTGGTCGAGAACAACGCTTGAGCGTATTCTGGATCGTCCCCTCGCTGCGGATGTCGTGTCTCTTGATGGTGAGCGTATTGTTGCCAGGAAGAGTGATCCTCTCACCGAGAAGGTGCTTGCTGCAACGAAACGTGCTGGTATCAATGCTATCGAGGTCGTCGTCGACGAAGACATCGTCCTGGTTCCCAAGGACGGTCTCATCCGCGATGAGGCAGCGATTGCCATTGAACAATTTGGTATCACCAGCGTGCGTCTTCGTTCTGCAATCACGTGCCAGAGTGAAAACGGTGTCTGTGCCATGTGCTATGGCCGTGACCTGTCCACCGGTAAGGATGTCCAGGTTGGCGAAGCGGTCGGTGTCATCGCTGCTCAATCCATTGGTGAACCGGGTACGCAGCTCACTCTTCGCACGTTTCATACAGGAGGTATCGCAGTCGTCGATATCACGACAGGTCTACCCCGCGTCGAGGAGATCTTTGAAGGACGTACGCCAAAAGGGCAGGCCGTGGTCTCGACAGTGGACGGTGTACTGCGCATTGTTGACGTGAAAGAGAAGAATTTCGAGGAGAAAAAGCAGATTGTCATCACTTCCAAGACAGGTGCTGAGGCCAAATTCAAGGTCCTGCCGATGACCCGATTCCGCGTGAACGATGGAGTTCACGTGCGTGTAGGCGACCAGCTTACCGAGGGCTCAATTGATCCCAAGGGTCTCCTTGAGCTGGTGGGCGTCGAGGAGACGGCTCGCTATCTGGTTCAGGAAGTCCAGAAGGTCTATCGTTCTCAGGGTGTCGATATCAATGTGAAGCATGTGGAAATGATCATTCGTCAGATGCTCAAGAAGGTGAAGGTTGTCGATCCGGGCGACACAACGTTCTTCACTGACCAGATCGTGAGCAAGCACGAGCTTCTTTTGCAGAATCGGAAGGTTCGTGCGCAGGGTGGCAAGCCTGCATCCTTCGACCTTGTCCTCCAGGGTATCACGAAGTCCTCTCTTGAGACAGACAGCTTCCTGTCCGCCGCCTCATTCCAGGAGACGCCAAGAGTGCTTGCTGACGCAGCGATCAAGGGAAAGATCGACCGGCTCACAGGCCTCAAGGAGGCAGTCATCGTGGGCAAGTCGATTCCGGCGGGTACATCTTCTCCAGAGCTCATGTTCGAGAAGCGCAAGGCCCAGGCTGAATCCGTACCGGAGGTTCGGGGGAGCTAGATTTGGCACTGGCGCGGCTACGGGTTCAAGGCGCGGCGTGACTGTGCGAGTGTGATCTGTCAAGGGGGCAAGCGCTTGACACTTGTCCCCTAATGCGTATCATTTAAGGATGTGTATTTACGTCCTTAGGAGGAAACTGTATGGCGACATTTAACCAGCTGGTGCGGTCTCCCCGCGTGCAGCCGAAGTTCAAGACAAAGACTCCGGCTCTCAAGGGTTGCCCACAGAAGAGGGGTGTCTGCACCCAGGTCAAGACCGCGACACCGAAAAAGCCCAACTCCGCATTGCGCAAGATTGCCAGAGTGCGTCTGACAAACGGTATGGAGGTCACGGCCTACATTGGTGGTATCGGTCATAACCTCCAGGAGCACTCGATGGTGCTGATTCGTGGCGGCAGGGTCAAGGATTTGCCTGGCGTGCGCTATCATATCATTCGTGGAACACTGGATACTGCAGGCGTGGCCAATCGCATGAAGGCGCGTTCAAAGTACGGAGCCAAGCGAGCCAAGAAGGGCGCCGCAGCAAAGAAAGGTGGCAAGTAATGCCTAGAAAGAAACGACAGTTTCGAAAGCCAGCTCAGGCTGATCCCATCTACAACAGCGAGCTGTTGAACCATTTCATCAACAAGATCCTCAAGAAGGGCAAGAAGGTCAAGGCACAGGGTATCGTGTATGGGGCGATCAAGCTCATTGACGAGAAGGGCGCAAAGCCTGGCATCGAAGTTTTCCAGCAGGCGGTTGAGAAATGCCGGCCCCTGGTCGAGGTGAAGCCCCGCCGAGTTGGTGGAGCTACACTTCAGGTACCCGTTGAGGTTGACTCACGTCGCGGTATCAACCTTAGTATGGAATGGATCGTCGATGCAGCGAAGAAGCGCGCCGGAAAATCGATGATCGAGAAGATAGCATACGAGATGATTGACGCGGTTTCTGAAACTGGCTCTGCCTTCAAGAAGAAGTCGGATGTCCACCGGATGGCAGAGGCGAACAAGTCGTACTCTCACTATCGCTGGTAGAATCGGAACGCTGTCGAAGGGTAGTGGCACTGCATGCTTAATCAGAACGATCTGAACAACATACGAAACATCGGTATTATTGCTCACATCGATGCCGGGAAGACGACGACCTCGGAACGGATTCTCTATTACACGGGGTCTACGTATAAACTTGGCAACGTCGATGATGGCAATACGACGACTGATTTCCTTCCTCAGGAGCGTGAGCGCGGCATTACAATTCAGTCTGCTGTTGTCACTGCTTCATGGAAGGGTTTCAAGATCAACATTATTGATACGCCCGGCCACGTGGACTTCACCGCAGAAGTGGAACGCGCTCTGAGAGTGCTTGACGGAGGCGTCATTATCCTGTCCGGCGTCGAAGGAGTACAGGCTCAGTCAGAGACCGTGTGGCGTCAGGCCGACAAATACCATGTCCCGCGCATCGTCTACATCAACAAGTATGACCGTGTTGGTGCGGATTTCGGGAAGACAGTTGCCGCAATTCGCGAGAAACTGGGTGCGCGGCCCGCCCTGGTGCAATTGCCAGTCGGAAAGGAAGATGCATTTTCAGGAATCCTTGATGTGATGGAAGCCAGGAAGCACCTGTTTACTGATCCCACCGGCGAGACGTATGAGACTGTCGATCTTGACGAACATGAGATTGCTCAGGTTGCTGAAGCTCGCGCCAATCTGATCGAGGCGGTAGCCGAAGTGGACGATGAAGCCCTGGAAGAGTATGTCGCCACAGGCACTATGGAGTGGGATCATGTCAAGCCCGCTCTTCGTCGGGCAACGATTGCGAATCTGATAGTTCCAGTGTTTGTTGGATCATCATTCCGCAATAAGGGCATCCAGCTCTTGCTGGATGGTATTGTCGATTACCTCCCCTCCCCCCTGGATGTGAAGCCAGCTGTTGGCAAGGTCCCGGGGACGGATGAGAAGGTAGATGTCATGAGTGACGTGAACGGCCCTCTGGTGGCTCTGGTCTTCAAGATCGTGTCCGACCCCTATGTCGGAATTCTGTCATATGTGCGGGTCTACTCAGGAATCATGAGGAGCAGCTCATATGTCGTGAATGCAAACAAGGGTGACAAGCAGCGTGTCAGCAGGCTTCTTCGGATGCACGCCAACAAGCGTGAGGATGTTGAGGAGCTTGGAGCAGGGGATCTCGGGGCTATCGTTGGTTCGAGAGACGTCATTACCGGTACAACCCTGTGCGACGAAGATAAGCTCATCCAGTTGGAAACCATGCATTTTCCTGAGCCGGTGGTCTCGGTCGCCGTTGAGCCCAAAACAAAGGCTGATCAGCAGAAACTGGCTGCATCACTGGCCAAGTTCGCGATCGAAGACCCTACATTCCGAATCAAGACTGACGAAGAGACTTCGGAGACGATCATCTCGGGAATGGGCGAACTGCACCTTGAGATCATCATCGATCGCTTACTGCGGGAATATGGTGTAAACGCGTCTGTTGGCGAACCACAGGTCGCATATCGCGAGGCAATCGGTCGCGAAGTCGTTCAGCAGGGCAGATACATCAAGCAGACCGGAGGACATGGCCAGTACGGTGACGTTGTCCTGCGAATTACTCCGGGCGAGCGTGGCACAGGAATTGTCTTTGTGAACAAGACGGTGGGCGGTTCAGTGCCAAAGCAGTTCGTCTCGTCTGTCGAAGCCGGGGTTCGCGAAGCAGTCACGTCGGGTCCTATCCTGGGATTTCCGCTTGTTGATGTGACGGTTGCGCTTACGGATGGTTCATACCACCCGGTCGACTCATCGGAAATGGCGTTCAAGATCGCTGCTTCCAAAGCAGTGCGCGAAGGTTGCACAAAAGCGTCACCGTTCCTTCTTGAGCCCATCATGAAACTTGAGATCGTCGTCCCCAAAGAGAACATCGGCGACGTCATCGGCAGCGTGACAGCCAGAAGGGGTACTATTCAGCAGATTCAGGATCGTGGGCACCTGCAGGTGGTCGAGTCGTCGGCCCCCCTGGCGGCCATGTTTGGATACACGACGATTCTGCGTTCCCTGACGCAGGGCCGTGGTTCGTTCTCTATGGAATTCTCTCACTATCAAAAGGTTTCTGAGGATGTCAGGGAGCAAGTCGTCACCAAGTTCGAGGGTTCGTCCAGCAAGGCGTAATCAGACGGGGAGGTTATAATGGCGAAAGAGAAGTTTGAGCGTAACAAGCCGCACGTCAACATCGGAACCATCGGCCACATCGACCATGGCAAGACGACGCTGACTGCTGCCATCACCAAGTGCCTCGCGACCCT
>JBAQYC010000089.1:0-3648 GCA_049299835.1 Candidatus Cryosericum sp.
TTCGATCACTCACGGAGTTCATATCTCTGCCTGCGATGGCAGCGTCGAGCAAGAAATCTCCGACGGATATTGCCTGGTCGAGAGCGACCTGGTATTGGTTCTTTCCTCCAGGCTCTCGAAGCAACTCATCCGGGTCCTTTGCTCCCTCGACCCTGACCACGGCGACGTCCAGCCCAGTTCGGTCAGCAATGGAGAGGGCAAGTCGAGCAGCGCGCTGACCGGCTTCGTCACTGTCGAAATTGAGCAGAACGCGAGAAGCACTCCGCCTCAGCAGCGTACCCTGTTCCTCCGTGAAGGCCGTGCCAAGCGAAGCGACGACGTTGGTGAAGCCTGCGGCGTGGAGAGCGATGGCGTCCATGTACCCCTCGACTACCACGACTGTCCCGGTTTCGCGTATGGACGCTTCGGCCAGAGGAAGCGCGTAAAGGGTCCTTCTCTTGGCGAACAGCGGAGTCTCGGGGCTGTTCGTGTACTTGGGCATCGACCCATCGATGGCTCGTCCGCCAAAAGCGATGATGTTACCAATGCTGTCCCAGATGGGAAACATCAGTCGGTGGGAAAACGGCGAGAACGAGTGCCCTTCATATCGCTGCACAATGCCGGTGCGTGCAAGGCTGTCCTCGTCAGCTCCGTGTTCCGAACACCACTTGACCAGGCTGTCCGTGTTCCGGGGACAGTAGCCCAGAGAAAAGTGTTTCACCGTCTCAGGACTGAGTCCGCGGCTTCTGACATACTCCTGGCACTCACGTGCCTGAGGACTCTGCAACGCTGTGGCAAACGCGGTCGCGACGACCTTCAGCGTTTGCAGGAGCTCCTGGCGTTCCCGTGATGCCGTCGTGGACATGTGCCATGGTGGCAGTTCGACGTGGAACTCCTTGGACACGATCTCGATTGCCTCTGGAAGCGAAACGTTGTGTACCTTCCGAACGAATGTCAGCATGTCTCCCGACGCCTTGCAGCCAAAGCAGTAGAACATGTTCTTGTCAGGACTGACCGTGAATGACGGCGTCTTCTCATGGTGAAAGGGACACAGACCCACGTAGTTACGGCCCTGTTTGCGCAGTTTGACGTAGTGGCCGATGACGTCGAGGATGCCAATCTTGGTGCTTATGTCCGCAATGTACTCTTTGTATTCCATGCTACTTAGGTATACGAGAGAGGAGGCCGGAATCGTTCCCGGCCTCCTCACACATACACCGCAATCGGTTATTTCAAGCCATCTAAACGTAGATGTGTGGCATCACCAGTTCCGTTGCAACCTTGAGCGCCATCCGGTCTGTCATCGAGGCAATATAGTCCGTCACGATCCGTGAGGTGCCCTGCAGGTCTCCGCGGAGTACGGAAACAGGGTCATCTGACTCGCAGGTCATCGGGTGCTCTCGCAAGTAGGGTTCCATTCGCCTGACGTCTTGCATACAGTAGTCAAAAATCCGGGACAGCAGGTCACATGCTTTCCCTTCTTCGCGCTTCGGCTCTGAATGCATGTAGACCCGGTCTTTCAGGAACAGCATCAGATCGTCCATGGCGCCCTGGATTGGGCGACTCATGACGATTTCTCCCGCAATGGAACTGGAACGGATGATGTCCAGCACCATCGTATCGAGACGTTGCGAATAAAAGGTGCCGAGTGCCTCCATAGTCATCGTCGGGACGTCGGCGACATCGATGATGCCGGCATGTATTGCATCATCGAGGTCATGGTTGACATAAGCGACTCTGTCGCAGAGGCGGACGATCTGTCCCTCCAGGGTCTGTGGGCTCCGCATGTCATTGAGTCTGGTCATTTCTTCGAGCCCCTTGCTGTGAGAGGCTATGCCGTTGCGGGTCTCATACGTGAGATTGAGTCCAAAGAGCACCTCACCATGTCCACGCTCACGACGCTCCAGGCTGTCGACTACGCGGAGGCTGTGCAGTGCGTGCTCGAATCCCAAATCGGGGTCGATGCTTTTCAGCTTCATGTCCAGGACGGTTTCTCCCGTGTGTCCAAAGGGTGCGTGCCCGAGGTCATGTCCCAATGCAATCGCCTCGACGAGATCCTCATTGAGACCCAGGGCGTCAGACACGGAGCGTGAAAGCTGTGCGACTTCCAGGGTATGTGTGAGTCTCGTACGGATCTCGTCACCCTTGGGTGCCATGAATACTTGTGTCTTGTACTGGAGCCTGCGGAATGCTCTTGAGTGAATGATGCGGTCGCGATCTTTCTGAAACGGGGACCGGATGCCATCATCGCTTTCGGGCAGAACCCGTCCTTTGCTAGCAATGCCGAAGGCTGCTCCCTGAGAGAGCAGCCTTTCTTCCCTATCCCTGTAGTTCGTGATAGGCAGCATATATGACGATTCTGTGCTAGCCGGCGGCCGGCCTGTTCCTGATGGCGGCCTGAGCAGCCGAAAGGCGCGCAATGGGAACCCGTGGTGCCGAGCAGGAAACGTAGTCGAGCCCGGAGGTGTGGCAGAAATCGATCGAATCAGGCTCACCCCCTTGCTCTCCACAGATACCGATTTCGATGTGGGGGTTCGTCTGGCGGCCAAGGACGACCGCAATGCGGATGAGCTTGCCCACGCCTTTCCGGTCGATGGTCTGGAAGGGGTCGACGTCCAGGATCTTCGACTCGAGGTAGGTCGGCAGGAATGTGCCTGCAGCATCATCGCGGCTGTAGGCGTACGTCGTCTGGGTGAGGTCGTTGGTGCCAAAGCTGAAGAACTCTGCGTACTCGGCGATCTCGTCTGCGGTCAGACATGCGCGCGGTACTTCAACCATCGTGCCGATCTTCACGGCAACCGTGACACCCTCGCGCTTGAACACCTTGTCCAATTCTTCCTGAACCAGTGGCTTGAGTACCTTGATCTCATTGACGTGCCCAACAAGGGGAAGCATGATCTCGGGCATCGGGTGCAACCCTCGCTTGATCAGTGTGGCAGTCGCCTCTGCAATTGCGCGGACCTGCAGCTGATAAATGTCGGGATACACGATCCCGACACGACAGCCGCGAAACCCGATCATCGGATTGAACTCCTTCAGCTCGTTGTACCGCTTCATGACCTTCGCCAGATAGGTGATGCGGGCTTCGTCGTGAGCTGTCTCTGCCTCGCTCATTTCCTCAGTAAGTCGATCCATCTGGGGAAGGAACTCGTGGAGAGGCGGGTCCAGCAGCCTGATGATGACTGGGAAACCGTCCATGGCCTCAAGGATCTTTTCGAAGTCGTCACGCTGCATGGGAAGCAGTTTCTCGAGGGCTGGAGTGCGTTCTTCGAGCGAGCCGGCTATGACCATTTCCTGCATGAGGGGAAGACGTTCAGGATCGTTGAACATGCGTTCCGTGCGACACAGGCCGATACCCTCTGCACCAAAAGCGCGGGCTTTGTTGGCATTCGAAGGAGTGTCTGCGTTGGCACGCACGCCGAGACGGCGAATGCCATCTGCGTAGCCAAGCAGGGTCGCAAGTTCGGCTGTCTGCTCGGCATCCACCATGGGGGCCTGGCCAAGGATGACTTCGCCGGTCGTGCCGTTCACCGTGATGATGTCGCCCTCGTGGACAGTCACTCCATTTGCCACAAATGTCTTGTCGGTACTATTGAGTTTGATCTGGTCGGCGCCGACTACGCAGGGCTTGCCGAGGCCACGTGCCACAAGTGCTGCATGAGCCGAGGC
>JBAQYC010000090.1:0-3698 GCA_049299835.1 Candidatus Cryosericum sp.
TCGTGAGCTCCATTCCCGCTGCTCCTTTCATGTCCCAAGGACCAGCAGTATTCTGTCACCCTTCAGATACTTTTTTTCATGAGTTCACGGAATCATTTCAGATACATAATAGATGAGTCGATGCGCACACGTGGCGAGGCTCATGTTTCCTGCTATACTTTTCTGGAAAAGGGGCGGCGGGCGCAAGGGTACCCGGAGCCTATTACGGACATGTCAAAGGTGAGGTGATCGGATGTTCGACAAGGAGAGTGTGGGGAGACTGAAAGCTGCAAAGGCCAAGTGGCAGCAGGGTGCCGACAAGGTTCCCGCCGGCAAGACGTGCAAGGCGTATTCGGACTGCACGACGAGTTCCGGCATCGACGTCAAACTGCTGTACACACCCGAGGATGTTGGCGAGATGGACTACATGCGCGACCTTGGGTTCCCAGGGGAGTATCCGTACACGAGAGGATACCAGGCTACGATGTACCGCGGCCGTCTGTGGACCATGCGCCAGTACGCGGGGTTCGCCACGGTCGAGGAGTCCAACCGTCGGTACAAGTACCTGCTGAACCAGGGCCAGACCGGTCTTTCCATCGCGTTCGATCTTCCCACCCAGCTGGGAATGGATGCTGACCATCCGCTCTCAGAGGGCGAGGTCGGCAAGGTCGGCGTGTCGGTCAGCTCGCTCGCGGACCTGGAGGTGCTGTTCGACGGCATTCCGCTCGATCAGGTCAGCACATCCATGACCATCAACGCTCCAGCTGCGGTCTTGCTGGCGATGTACATTGCGCTTGCGAGACGCAAGGGCATCAGCGCGGACAAGCTGAATGGCACGATCCAGAACGATATCCTCAAGGAATACAGCGCCCGCGGCACATACATCTACCCACCGGCCCCGTCAATGCGCATCATCAATGACATCTTCGCGTACTGCTCCAGGGAGGTCCCCAACTGGAACTCAATCAGCATCAGCGGCTATCACATGCGTGAGGCTGGATGCACGGCGGTCCAGGAGGTAGCATTCACTCTTGCTGACGGGATAGCGTATGTCGAGGCTGCCGTCAAGGCAGGGCTTGACGTTGACAGTTTTGCGGCTCGCGTGTCGTTCTTCTTTAACGCGCACAACAACTTGCTGGAAGAAGTGGCCAAGTTCCGCGCCGCCCGTCGGATGTGGGCGCGGATCATGAAGGACCGTTTCCACGCACAGAATCCAAAGAGCCTGATGCTGCGCTTTCACACACAGACGGCAGGATGCACGCTCACAAGTCAGCAGCCCGACAACAATGTCGTGCGCGTGACGCTGCAAGCCCTCGCGGCGGTGCTGGGAGGTACTCAGTCACTTCATACAAACAGTCGTGACGAGGCTCTGTCTCTGCCGACGGAGGACTCGGTGCGTATTGCGCTCCGAACGCAGCAGATCATCGGATACGAGTCAGGTGTGGCTGATACGGTCGACCCTCTGGCAGGAAGCTACTTCGTGGAATCCATGACCAACCGCATCGAGGAAGAGGCCTGGAAGTACATTGCCAGGATCGATGAGCTCGGCGGCGCGGTGAAGGCCATCGAGCGGGGGTTCATCCAGCAGGAGATCCAGAACAGCAGCTACCAGTACCAGCTGGAGATCGAGTCGGGCAAGAAGGTCATCGTCGGCGTCAACAAGTTCCAGGTCGAGAACAAACCATTCAAGAACCTCATGCACATAGACTCCGCTCTCTATGAGAAGAGGCACAAGGAGCTGGCTGCGATGAAGGGTCGCCGCGATGCTGTCAAGGTCGAAGCTGCGCTCGCTCAGGTGAAGATTGTCGCCGGAGGGGATGGGAATCTGATGCCTGCGATCATCGATGCTGTGGACGCCTATGCGACCCTTGGTGAAGTCTGTGACGTGCTGCGCTCCGTGTTCGGTGAATATCGGCCGGACGCGTCGTTTTAAGGAGGAGACCATGGAACAGAAGATCAGAGTCCTCGTGGCAAAGCCCGGCCTGGACGGACACGACCGTGGAGCCAAGGTGCTCGCCAGGGCCTTCATGGACGCGGGTATGGAAGTCATCTACACCGGCATCCGCCGCACGCCCGAGCAGATCGCGGAAGTCGCTGTGCAGGAAGATGTTGACGTGGTTGCCCTGTCATGCCTGTCGGGAGCTCACAATACTCTCTTCCCCAAGGTGGTCGACCTCCTGAAAGAGAAGGGAGCCAACGATATCCTGGTATTGGGCGGAGGAGTCATCCCGGAAGACGACATCCCGTTCCTCAAAGAGCACGGGATCGTCGAGGTTTTTGGACCCGGGACTCCGCTTGCAACATGCGTGGACTACATTCGGAGCCACGTGAAGAAGGAAGTCTAGTCTGGTGGACGTCAAGCTGGGAGTCCTGGCCGGCGATAAGAGATCGGTCGCGCGAGCGATCACGTGGGTCGAGAATGGAGACCCACGCGGCGCCGAGGTCATCCGCGGCGTCTATGGGAGCACAGGACGCGGCTACATCGTTGGACTGACCGGTTCGCCCGGCGCGGGCAAGAGTACCCTGGTCTCGCGACTGGCGGCATTGCTGGCGGCTCGGGGAGAGAAGGTCGGCATTCTGGCGGTCGATCCCAGCAGTCCCTTTTCGGGCGGCGCGATCCTGGGTGACCGGGTCCGCATGTTCGACGTCGCCCTCACTCATGACGTCTACATCCGCAGTATGGGGACCCGGGGTTCGCTTGGGGGTCTCAACCGGGCCACCCGGATGGCGGCCCGTATCCTTGATGCGGCCGGGTTCGACTGGATCCTCGTCGAGACCGTCGGTGCCGGGCAGTCTGAGGTCGACGTCCACGATGTCGCGTATACGACAGTTGTTGTCATGGCGCCCGGCATGGGAGATGACATCCAGGCCATGAAGGCAGGCATCATGGAGATCGGGGACCTGTTCATCATCAACAAGGCGGACCGCGACGGAGCGGACCGTACGGCGACACAGGTCGAATCCGTTCTCCAGCTGTCGATGACGACGGGCTGGAATCCGCCCGTCCTCAAGGTATCAGCAGAAATGAACACCGGCATCGAGAGCGTTGTGGAGACGATTGATCGGCATCGCGCGCATCTCGTGTCCTCTGGGAAGCTGGACGCAATCAAGATCCAAATGGCCAGGCTGGATGTCCTGGAGATCCTCAAGGCGCGCCTGGCAGACACGATGAAGCAGCAACTGGACCAGCCGGCCGTGCAGGCCGAGCTGGAAAAGGTCGCCAGCAAGCAGAGCGACCCGTACTCGCTGGCAGACATCATTTTTGAGCAAAGCTGGAGGGACATATGAACACGAAGAACATCGATCACATCGGAATTGCCGTCAGCAACATCCAGGAATCGTTGTCGTTCTGGCAGGCGGCGCTGGGTATTGAGCCGCAGGGTATCGAGGAGATAGCTGACCGGAAACTGAGAACGGCGTTCCTGCCGGTGGGAAACACGAACATTGAGCTACTCGAAGCCACCGGTGCCGAGAGCACTATTGCCAAGTTCATCGAGAAGCGCGGCGAGGGGCTGCATCACATTGCGATCCGGGTCGACGACATCGACGCAGCTCTCGCGGAGCTGAAAGCCAAGGGTGTCCAGCTGATCGACGAGACACCGCGAAACGGCGCGGCCGGTGCCCGGATCGCGTTCGTCAGCCCAAAGTCAACCCACGGAGTTCTTCTTGAGTTGTGCGAGAGGAAAGAGAAGTAGTCTGAAGAACATACAAGAGACAAG
>JBAQYC010000091.1:0-3175 GCA_049299835.1 Candidatus Cryosericum sp.
CAGCGGCCTCAGACCTTCTCGGCCGTCTTCTCGCCCAGTAGCCCGGTGGGGCGCCAGAGGAGGACGACGATCAGGATGACAAAGACGAAGACATCCTTCCACGCGCCGCTGACGTATCCAGCAAACATCGACTCCATGAGCCCCAGCAGTAGCCCACCGATCATGGCCCCCGGGATGTTGCCGATGCCGCCCATGATCGTGGCGGTGAATGCCTTCAGCCCGTAGGTCCAGCCCATGTTGAAGCTGATGGCGCGGTAATACATGCCGTTCATGACGCCGGCGATGCCCCCCAGGGCTGGTCCGAGTGCGAAGATGAAAAAGATGACGACGCGGACGTCAATACCCATAAGCGTTGCGGTACTGCGGTCTAGTGCGGAGGCACGGATCGCCGCGCCAAAGGTCGTTTTCTCGACAATGAACCAGATGACGATCATAAGGGTGAACGAAAGGAGCAGGATGACGACCTGGAGTGTCGTGACAGGGACTCCAAGCAGAGCGAAACGCGTAGAAGGCACCACATCAGCGGGATAGGCCTGCGGCCGGGAGCCCCAGACAGCCATGATGCCGTTTTGCAGGAAGATGGACATGCCGAGCGCTGAGACAACCAGCGAAAGACGCCCCGCTGGATACACGGGGCGATAGGCGACACGTTCCATCAGGACACCTGCGAGACCGATGCCGATGAAGGCAAACAGCATTGCTATGGCCATCCCTCCCCAGAGCCCGAAGTGGACCGTCACCCAGGACGAACCTGCGACGAGAAGGGTGTAGCCCAGATACGAACCCAGGGCAAAGAGGTCACCATGGGCAAAGTTGATCAGTTTCATAACACCGTACACCATCGAATAGCCCAGTGCCACCAGCGCGTAGAACGAACCGATGGTCAGGCCATTTATCAGTTGTTCAAAAAACGTGGCCATGGTGACCTCGCTTCAATCAGAGTTTGAGATTTTACTGTTCGCGAACAATGTACTTGCCGTCGGCGGTGACCTCATACATCTTGTAAGGGACATCTTGCCGATCGCCCCGGTCGGAGAACAGGATGGGGCCGGTGACCCCTTCAACGTTGGTCATGTTAGTGTGCATGGCGGTGGCGATGGCATCCGGGTCGGTGGAATTGGCGTTCTTGATTGCACCAACGATAGCATAGAGAGCGTCAGCAGCATACACAGGCCAAGGGCTGGAAGGCACATCACCAAACTTTTCTTTGTACAGGGTGCGGAATTCCTCGGCAAGAGGGGTCGTCACATCGGTCACCAACGGCTCCTGAGTCATGAGGGCTCCCTTTGCTACCGCGATCCCGGCGATCTTGATAAAATCATCGTTGATGGCTGCGTTTCCACCGACAAACGGGCACGTCAGGCCGGCGTCGCGCGCCTGCCGGATGAGCAGGCCTGCTTCAGTGTAGTAGCCGGTGTAGTACCAGATGTCGGGATTGGTGTTGCGGAGTTTGGTGACGGCGGCGGAGAAGTCCTTTTCGCCAGGTGTGATGGCGTCATAGTAGACGATCGTGCACTTGCCGGCGTCCACGTATGGTTTGAGAGCCAGCTGAGCCTGCTCTGCGACACCCTTGGCAAAGGTGCTGTTATCATGCATGATGGCGATGCGCTTGGCGCCCATCGTGTCAACAGCGTACTTTGCAAAGAACAGACCCTGGGCATCGTCACGGCCGCAGGTGCGGAAGAAGTACGTGCGCTGCTTGTCCATGGTCAGGCTGATAGCCGTACAGCCATAGCCGACCGACACCATCTTGCTCTTCTCGTAGATGTCGGCTGCAGGCACGGTGACGGAGGACCCGTAACTGCCGATGACAGCGGTGACCCCCAGAGAGACAGCCTTTTGTGCTGCGATGGCGCTGTCTTTGGGGTTGGAACCATCATCGACGACGGTAACCTCGATCTGACGGTCAAGAACGCCACCTGCTTTGTTAATGAGCTCTGTGGCAACTTCGACAGATTGCTTCGCCATTTGACCTTCGTAAGCGTAATCACCAGTGATAGGAGCTTGCAGTGCGATCTGGATTGGACCAGTGGTTGTTCCGGTGTCCTTGGTGCAGCCGGGAAGGATGAGCGCTGCAGCCAGCAAGCAAATCAGCAGTACAGATACGGACTTTCTCATTCTCTTACCTCCTGTGTCTCGCGCGAATGTAGTGAGATCGATGCCGTGCACGAGCTTTTCGGTAGAGCTTGTAGTGCCGTACCGCCTTGTCGAAGTTCGTTTTCTTCTGTTGTGCCTCCTGGACCGTGGTCCTGCTTAATGTTGATAGATGCGGGAAAAAATACAATATCTCTCACCCTGCTAACCGACGTCTCGACAAATCCAGTTGTCCGTTGGATATTGGTTTCATGCGCTCAAAGACGTCGTTTTGTGTCTGAGAGTTGTCGATTTTTTCACTGGCTTGTAGAAAAATGTAATGGTGTTTCTATACTGCAAGTGCAGGAAACCAATTCGCATCGGAGAGGTGAAAAAAGTGGAAGACAATCGTATTGCCACGCATCCGATCCTTGCGTGGGACCGGGGGAACCCGGTGTGTGTCACGTATGACGGGAAACCCGTCACCGCCTACCCCCAGGAAACAGTAGCAATGGCTCTCTACGCTGCCGGTGTCAAGCAGTACAGCACCTCCTCCCGCTTCTATCGTCCGAGGGGCATGTTCTGTGCTATCGGGAAGTGCTCATCCTGCATGATGCGTGTCGATGGCATCCCCAATACGCGCACGTGCGTGCTGCAGGTACGGGATGGCATGAACGTCGAAACACAGCACGGCGATGGACGATTCCCCGATGTGCAGGCAGCGATGAAGGGCGTGAAGGAGAAGGATGCCGAGATTCTGGTCATTGGTGGTGGTCCCGCCGGACTGGAAGCATCACTCTGGGCGGCCAAAGCCGGTGCACACGTTATCCTGGTTGATCAGAACCCTCAGCTGGGCGGTCAGCTTGTCAAACAGACGCACAAGTTCTTCGGATCGGCAAAGGAGAATGCCGGCACGCGCGGCATCACCATCGCGAAGAAACTGATCGCAGAAGTCCAGGCTGAGCCAAACATCGACGTTTACAGTGGCTTCACCGCGTTTGGATGGTTCCAGGGCTCGGTTTGTGCTGCCAGTCAGGACCATGCAGTGTTGTTTCACCCGCGCAAGGTCATCGTCGCAACAGGCGCGGCCGAGAAGATGCTG